>JALWTY010000197.1 GCA_026993265.1 Desulfobacterales bacterium | reverse complement strand
GTCTTGGGCGTGGGCGGCATGGCGGCGCCAGGCGCCGCCATGCCGCCCACGCCCAAGACCGCGTCCCGGTAGCGTCCGCAGACGTCAGCCATCTTTTCGCTAACCCCGATGAACGCGGCTGCAAGCGCCGGGTCGAAAAGGCTTCCGGCCCCGGCCCATATTTCCTCTGCGGCCTGCGGCGGAGACAGCCTCCCGCCGTTTCCGCCTGCAGTCATGGTCTCATAGGCGTCGGCCACGGCGACGATCCTCGCGGCAACGGGAATTTCCTCACCCCGCAGGCCGTCCGGGTAACCCTTTCCGTCCCAGCGCTCATGGTGATGGCGGACTATGTCATGGGCGATCTCAAGACCGGCCGCGCCGGTATGGTCGGCGGTCGCGCGGATGACCTCGGCGCCGGTCACCGGGTGCTGGCGTACCAGTTCCTCCTCGGCCGGTGTCAGGTGATCACGGCGGGACCATATGTCTGAAGGGACCGCCACCTTGCCGATATCGAGAAGCGGGCTCAAATCCGCTATCTCCCCGGCCCGCCGGCGGGAAACAAGGCCTGCCTCCGCGGCCGCAGAGGAAAGAAGGCGGCTGTACTCCCGGATACGGTGGAGACGGTAGGGAGATTCACCGGTATTCGAGGCGGCAAGCCGGGCCAGGGCGAAGACCAGGGCGTCCCGCCCCTCAAGGCGAAGCAGCCTGCGGCCTCCCTCGAGACGGAGAAGAAGCTCCTCCTGAAACACCGGCTTGCAGACGTAATCGTCCGCGCCATGGGCCAGGGCCCGAACGATGGAGTCGCGGTCTTCAAGGATGGAAAGCACAATTATATAGACATAGCTGCTTTGGGTTGCGCGGATGAACTCGATCAGCTGGAACCCGTCCATTTCCGGCATCAGGAGATCGGTCAGGACCATGCGGATATCAGGGTTGTCCTGAAAGATGCGGCTGGCCTCCCGGCCGTTTGACGCCTCGACGACCTCGTATCCCTTGTCCTCAAGCCGCATCCTTATCTGCCGCATCTGGGTCCTTTCGTCCTCGGCCACCAGTATCCGGTATCCCTCACCCATCACCTGTTTCTCCTGAGTCGTCATGCTTGATCCTGAACCAGACCTTGCGGAGTATGTCGCGTACCTCTTCATCATCCACGGATGCGAGAAGTTTATCAAGTTTCCGGAGCTCTTCTCCGCCGGGCCGGGGAATACCGGCGGCCGGGGCGGCCTCCCCCGCCGTTTCCGCCTGCCTGTTTCCCACCTTTTCAGCGTCGACGACGAAACGTATGCGCGAGAAAAAATCCCCCCCCACCAAAACGTTGATCCGGCCGCGCAGATCCTCGGCCAGAAAAGAAAGCTGGTTGACCCAGACCTGATCGCGCACCGCCACCACCAGGGTGTGTCCGCGGATCTCGAGCGGCGCGGCAACGTCCCGCAGCTCCCGGCCGCAGACGCTGTCCCAAAGCTCGAAAACCCGGTACGGAGCCATACGCCTGTCCCATCCCCTGCTGCGGCTTATGCCTTCAAGCACCCCGGCCAGGGACCGGAGCCTGCCATGTCTGTCCAAGATGCCTCCTCCCGTATGGTGAGCCAGGCGCGTGCCGGCCATCTTTCACGGCTTCATCGTTGTTGCCAGTTTACCGCAAAGCCATTATAAATGTAGCCTTTTGGCGGCCGCTGCCGCCTTCCCCCTGTACCGGCCCAAAGGCGACGGGCCGCAAACCTTGATGGACCCGTAACAACGGGTCCATCATCCGCCGCAGGACGCGGCGGCGAAATTGCGCTGCTTGAAAAACTGCGTAATTTCGAGAGGAAAGCCGAAGCTACGCTTTGGCTTTCCGTTGAGTAACAACGGCAGGAAGCCGTTGTTACGATTTCATCAACCTTGGAGTAGCAAATGGGTTTCCGCTGCGGCATAGTCGGCCTGCCCAACGTGGGCAAGTCCACCATATTCAACGCCCTGACCGCGGCCGGCATCGAGTCGGCCAACTATCCCTTCTGCACCATCGAGCCGAACGTGGGCATGGTTCCGGTGCGGGACGCACGGCTCGACCGGCTCGCGGACATGGTCAACACCAGGAAGAAAACTCCGGCGCAGATGGAGTTCGTGGACATCGCCGGGCTGGTAAGCGGGGCAAGCCGCGGCGAGGGGCTCGGCAACCAGTTCCTCGCCCACATCCGCCAGGTGGACGCCATCGCCCACGTGGTCCGCTGCTTTGAAAACAGCGACATCGTCCACGTGGACGGCAGCATCGATCCGGTGCGCGACCGGGAAACCATCAACACCGAGCTGATCCTCGCCGACCTGGAAACGGTCACCCGGAGAATGGACAAGACCGCGCCAAAGGCGAGAAGCGGCGACAAGGAGATGATCGCCCAGCTCGAGATCCTGAAAAAATTGCAGGACATGCTCGACGAGGGGCTCCCCGCCCGGATGCTCGACCCCGACAAACGCGGCGCGGCCCTGGTGCGGGAACTCTGCCTGCTCACGGCCAAGCCGGTGCTCTACGTGGCCAACGTCGGCGAAGACGATATCGCCACCGGCAACGAGATGGTCGAACGGCTCAAAAAAGAGGCGGAAAAGGAGGGCGCCGGGGTGGTGATGATATCCGGAGCCATAGAAGAAGAGCTCGCCTCCCTGCCCGAGGATGAACGGCTCGAGTTCCTGCGGGACATGGGCATGGAGGAAAGCGGGCTCGACCGCCTCGTGCGGGCCGGGTACCGGTTGCTCGGGCTGATAAACTTCTTCACCGTGGGCGAAAAGGAAACCCGGGCCTGGACCATCAGGAAAGGCACCCTCGCGCCCCAGGCCGCAGGCGTGATCCACACCGATTTCGAGCGCGGTTTCATCCGCGCCGAGGTGGTCGGCTACGAGGACTTCGTGGCCTGCGGCGGCGAGGCCGGGGCCAAGGACAAGGGCGTCTGGCGGCTCGAGGGCAAGGACTACGAGATTCAGGACGGCGACTGCGTCACCTTCAGATTCAATGTCTGAACCAGAAGTCAGGGGACAGAAACCAGAAGACAGGAAACAGATGAAAAAAATCAGGACTAACCGGGAGCGGTTGGTTTGTCAGTCGGTGATCGGGGAGATCACCTCGCCGCTGGGCGGCGCCAATCCCTACCTCGTGGATCCGGACGGCAAGGCCTCGATCCTTCCAGGGGTGGGCGGCATCACCTACAACCTGCGGGTGGGCGATCCGGCCTGCGGACTTGCCGCCGACCACGTTGAGCCCGGAGTGAGCATCAGTAACTTCACCCAGTTCGCGGGCCAGCCCGGCCCCAACCGGGCCCTGAACCAACTCGCCTGCGCCGGCAACACCGCCAGGGTCGTAAGCGGCGAGGCCAAGGGAAAAACCGGCCGGGTCACCGGCAAGCACGGCGGTATCGAGCACGTTCTCATAGACTTCGAGCCCGAGGTGCTTGAGGAACTGACCATCGGCGACAAGATCCAGATAAAGGCGTTCGGATGCGGCCTGGAGGTCGAAGACTGCCGGGCGCGCTTCATGAACCTCGACCCGGATCTGCTCGAGGCGATGGAGCCCACGTTGACCGGGGACGGCGGCATCGAGATGCCGGTCACCCGGGTCATCGGCGCGGAGATCATGGGGTCGGGCATTGGCTCGCGCCACAGTTACAGCGGCGATTACGACATCCAGATGTTCGATGCCGGAACCGTGGAGAAGTACGGCCTCGACGAACTGCGGCTCGGCGATCTGGTGATGATCGAGAACGCCGACGCCACCTACGGCCGCATCTACTGTTCCGGGGCCAGGGTGGTGGGGATCGTGGTCCACTCTGCCTGCGTGCTGGCAGGCCACGGCCCCGGGGTGATGACCATCGCAAGCTCCCGCGAGGGGCTCATAACCCCGCGCCTCGACCCCGGCGCCAACCTGGCCAATCTTTTCGAAAAATTCTGAGGTCAACCGATGGACGGACTGAAACAGCGGCTGAAAGAGATAATCCTGGAAAAATCCTACCGCAAGGGGGAGTTCACCCTCACCTCGGGAAAAAAATCAGACTTCTACATCGACGGCAAGCAGACCACTCTCCACCCGGAGGGAGCCTGGCTGTGCGGCAAGCTGATCCTTGAGGAGATCAGAAAGAGCGGCGAGAACATCGCCGCGGTCGGCGGCATGACCCTGGGGGCGGACCCGCTGGTGACCGCGGTCAGCGTGGTGAGCCACACGGAAAAAACCCCGCTTCCCGCCTTCATCATCAGAAAGAAGGCCAAGGGCCACGGCACCGGCCAGTACCTCGAAGGGCTCAAGAACATTCCGGCCGGCAGCCGGGTGGCCCTGCTCGAGGACGTGGTCACCACCGGCGGCACCCTCATCACCGCCATCGAGCGGGTCGAGGCGGCCGGGCTCGAGGTGGCGATGATAATCACCGTGGTGGACCGCCAGGAAGGAGGAGCCGAAAACCTCAACCGCGCCGGCTACCCGCTGCGGGCGATTCTCACCCGGGAGGAGATCCTGTCATGATGAAGTGTCCGGACTGCGGCGGCAGGCTTGAGGTGCTGCGGGCCTGCCGCAAGGTGGCGATGAAATGCCGGAAATGCGGCCGCGAGTACCGCATCCACGAGGTGGCGGACCAGCTCGACGCCGAGACCGAGGAGATCCTCGGCCGCTGGACCGCGATTATCTATGATTGATGGTTGATAGTTGATGGCTAATGGAGAACGGGAAATCACCTGGAGCGCCCCAGAGACGCCCTCTGTTTCCTGTCTCCTGTCCCCTGTCCCCTGACCGCAAGCCAGCGTCCGAGTTTCTTTACCGTCCCCTTTCCCACCCCCCTGATGGCGGCAAGCTCCTCCAGGCTGCCGAACCCTCCCCGCCGGTCACGCAGGGCGATTATGGCCCTTGCCCTGGCCGGGCCGATGCCCGGAATCCGCATCAGCGTCCGCATGGAGGCGGTGTTCACGTCGATACGGCCGAAACGGAAAAGCGGCATGACCGCGGCGTCGGCCGGGTCGGCCGGAACCGGCCGGAAGGAAACGGCCCGCGTCAGGCTGCGGCGACCGCCATCGCCGGGCCGGGCCAGGGCCAGGAAGACCGCGGCCATGAGCAAAAGCAGCAGGGCGCGGCTGTCCTGGCGGCCCTTCTCCATCACCGCCCCACCAAGCCGTCGTCCTTCATCAGCTTGTATGTGATGCTGTCCACCAGGGCCAGCCAGCTCGCCTCGATTATGTCGTGGGAAACCCCCACAGTGGACCAGGTGGAACCGTTGTCGCTCGACTGGATCAGCACCCGCACCCTGGCGCCGGTGCCGTGATCGCTGGCCAGGACGCGGACCTTGTAATCTTCCAGGCGCATCTCGGCAAGGGCGGGGTATGAACCGAGCAGAGCCTTACGCAGGGCGTTGTCCAGGGCGTTGACCGGCCCGTCGCCCAGGGCGGCGGTGTGCACGGTCTCGCCGCCCACGTCTATCCTGATGGTGGCCTCGTCAAGGCTGGGGTTGGCGTTCTCGTCCTTCTGGCTGATGACCCTGAAGCCGTGCAGGTCGAAGTAACGCCGGTGGCCGCCGATGGCGCGGCGCATGAGAAGCTCGAAAGAGGCCTCGGCCCCCTCGAACTGGTATCCCTGGTTTTCCATGTTCTTGACCTCGGCGAGGATGGCGCTGACCACCGGATCGCCGGGCTCGAGCTCTATGCCGAACTTCCTGGCCTTGTGGAGGACGTTGCTGCGGCCGGCCTGGTCGGAGATGAGGATCCGGCGCTGGTTGCCCACCCGTTCCGGCTCGACGTGCTCGTAGGTTAGCGGGTTCTTGCGCACCGCGCTCACATGAATTCCGCCCTTGTGGGCAAAGGCGGCGTCGCCGACAAAGGGCTGGTAGCGGTCCGGGGTGAGATTGGCCAGTTCGCTCACGAAACGGGAAACCCCGGTGAGCTGTTCCAGGTTTTCCTTTCTGGCCACGGTGAGTTCGCACCCCATCTTCAGGGCGAGACAGGGAATGATGGTGGTCAGGTTGGCATTGCCGCAGCGCTCGCCGTAGCCGTTGATGGTGCCCTGGACCTGGACCGCGCCCTGGTCCACGGCGATTAGGGAATTGGCCACCGCCACCCCGGAATCGTTGTGGGCGTGGATGCCGAGGGCGGGCTCTTCCCCCCTGGCGGCGAAAAACTCCTGCACCGCCTTGATTATGCCCCTGATCTCGTGCGGCAGGGTGCCGCCGTTGGTGTCGCAGAGGACCAGGCGGTCGGCCCCGCCTTCCACGGCCCGGGCCAGGGTGGCGAGGGCGTATTCCGGGTTGGCCTTGTAGCCGTCGAAGAAGTGCTCGGCGTCGTAGAAGAGGTGCTCCACCCTGGGCCGGAGAAAGGCCAGGGAGTCGGCGATGATGGTGAGGTTGTCATCGAGGCCGATGCCCAGGGCCTCGGTGACGTGGATGTCCCAGCTCTTGCCGAAGATGGTGATCCCGTCGCTGCCCGAATCCACCAGGGCGGCGAGGTTGGCGTCCTCCTCCGCCGGATTGCGGAAGAGCCTGGTGCTGCCAAAGGCCATCAGCCGGCTGGTGTTGAGCCGGTAGTTGCGCATCTCGCGGAAAAACTCGGTGGAGGCAGGATTGGCCCCGGGCCAGCCGCCTTCGATGAAATCGACACCGAACTCGTCCAGACGCAGGGCGATGCGGATCTTGTCCTCTACCGAGAGGTTGAAGTTCTCGGCCTGGGTGCCGTCCCTCAGGGTGGTGTCGTATATCTCTATTCTCTTTTCCATTGCTGCCTGTTCCGGTCGCATGGACGGGGAAAGGCCCGGCCTGCTACTCCTCCACCGGCGGGGCGTCGTCGCCCAGGCCGAAGGCGTCGTGCAGGGCGCGGACCGCGAGCTCGGTGTACTTCTCCTCGATCACGCAGGAGACCTTGATCTCGGAGGTGGAGATCATCCTTATATTTATGCCCTCGTCCGAAAGAACCTTGAAGGCGGTGGAGGCGATGCCGGCGTGGTTGCGCATCCCCACCCCGACGATGGACACCTTGGCGATGTTGGTGGCGCTGCCAACCCTTTCCGCGCCGATCTCGTCGGCCACCTTCCTGACGATCTCCATGGCGCGGTCGAAATCGGTGCGGGGCACGGTGAAGGTCATGTCGGTCATCTCGCCTGCGCGGGCGTTCTGGATGATCATGTCCACCACGATGCCGGCCTCGCTTATGGGGGTGAAGATCCGGGCCGCGATTCCCGGAGTGTCCGGCACCCGGGCCACGGTTATCCGGGCCTCGTTCTTGCTGTAGGTTACACCGCTGACCATTCTGCTTTCCATGACCTCGTCCTCCTTTACCACCCAGGTTCCGTCGCTGTCGGTGAAGGTGGAGCGCACGTGAACCGGGAGTCCGTATTTCTTTGCTATTCCCACCGAACGGATGTCGAGCACCTTGGCCCCGAGGCTCGCGAGCTCGAGCATCTCGTCATAGGTGATCCGGTCTATCTTCCTGGCCGAGGAACAGATGTTCGGATCAGTGGTGAAGACGCCCTCGACATCGGTGAATATCTCGCAGCTGTCAGCCCCTAGGGCGCAGGCCAGGGCCACGGCCGTGGTATCGGAGCCGCCGCGGCCCAGGGTGGTGAGATCACCGTCATCGGTCACGCCCTGGAACCCGGCCACCACCACGACGTTGCCGTCGGCGAGCAGTTTTTTTATCTTTCCGGTGTCTATGTCGCGGATTCTCGCCTTGGTGTGGGTGTCGTCGGTGAGAATGCGGACCTGGTCGCCGAGCAGGGAAACCGCCTTGCCGCCCCTGGCCTTGACGCCCATGGCGAACAGGGCAACCGTGACCTGCTCGCCGCTGGCGAGAAGCACGTCCATCTCGCGGGGATCGGGAATCTTCTGCATCTTCGAGGCGAGTTCGACGAAACGGTTGGTTTCCCCGGCCATGGCCGAGAGCACCACCACCACGTCGTTGCCCTGATCGCGAACCTTGAGCACCCGGTCCACCACCCCCTTTATCTTGTCGGTATCGGCCACCGAGGTGCCGCCGAATTTCTGTACTACCAGAGCCATCGGAAAACCCCTTGAAAAAAACACGGACAAACACGGGAAAACGCGGTACAGAGGGTGATATTATCGGGGCGGCGTGCTTATGGCAACGCAAAAAACCGGGGCGTGAACCTCTCCTTGGGAACCCGGCGGCGGCATTCCGCCGCCCTCACAAACCATTGCCATAAACATCTTGCCTTAAGCTCACGATTTTGCTAAAAATAAAAGATAGTTACGGGTCGAAAGGATTTCGCCGCAAACAGAACCCGTCCATACAACCACCTGAATTAACATCGTTTTCACTATCCGGGCGCCTCTGACATGAATGCGTTGAGAAATTTCCTGAAGACCTTCCATTTCATCACCATCGCCATTTTTCTTGTTCCGGCGCTGCTCTTTTTCAGCGGCATCTTCAACTTCAACGAAACAGAAACCATTGGCACGGCAATAGCCTCGGTGTCGGACTACTATCCGGCCACCGTGTTCCACACCCACGACCACGAACCGGAGTATTTCACCGACTTCATCGATGAAAACGTCCGCGAAATCCGCGGCTCCATCAAGGCCGGCGACAGCCTAGGCAAGTCGATGGACCGCAACCGCGTTCCACCTGAGGTCAAGAGACAGGTTATAGGTTGCCTGAAAAGCGTCATCGATTTCGGGGCGCTCAAGGTCGGCGACACCTACTCACTCATCATCCGCGACGGAAACACCTTGGAAAAAGGCTACTATGAATCCGGCCCCTTCAACGTCTACTCGATCACCAACGAAGACGGCCAGTGCCGGGTAACCAGGGAAGACGTGCTTCTCGAACGGCGCACCGTGAGGATATCCGGCACGGTGGAGACCTCACTGTACGACGCCTTTCCCAAGGATATCAAGGATCCCCGGCTAATATACGCATTCGCCGACATATTCGCCTCCAAGATAGACTTCAACACCGAGACCAGGGCCGGAGACTACTTCGAGCTCATAGTCGACGAATACTACCGCTATTACGACTTTGTCGGCTACGGCAAGATCCTTTACGCCAGATACGAGAGAAACGACGATGGCGAACAATTCGAGGCCTTCCTCTTCGACACCGGCAAGGAAAAGGCCTACTTCAACGAGCAGGGCCACGAGGTAGGCGCGTTCTTCCTGCGTTCGCCGGTGCCGATGGGGCGGGTGACCTCGCGTTTTTCCTACCGCCGCAGGCACCCGATTCTTGGGGTTGTGCGCCAGCACCTGGGCGTGGATCTCGCCGCCCCGCGCGGCACACCTATCATGGCCGCGGCCGACGGCAAGGTTTACAAGATGGGCTACAACGGCGGTTTCGGCAACCAGATCGTGCTCTCTCACGGCTCCGGCTACAAGACCTATTACGGCCATCTGAGCCGCTTCCGCAAGGGGCTAAGGCCCGGCGACCGGGTCAAGAAAAAGGAGATCATCGGTTACGTCGGCGCCACCGGCATGGCCACCGGCCCCCATCTCGACTACCGCATCAGCGAAAACGGCCACTTCAAAAATCCCTTTTCACTGAAATTCAAACCCCGCTCCACCCTGAAAGGGGAAAAACTCGCCGAACTCAAGAAAAAAGTCGCGGGAATGCGACGGATTGCGGCAAGGCTCGCCCAGAAAAAGATCGTTCTGGTCAAAAGCGTGATCGCCACGCCCGAGACCGTGAACTTCCTGTAGAATGCAGGGCGCGGCGGGTACGGTCAGGGACGACCGTTTCAATATAGTTCTCGTCAATCCCGAAATACCGCCCAACACCGGCAGCGTCGCAAGGCTGTGCGGTGCGACCATGACGACCCTGCACCTGGTTAGGCCGCTCGGCTTCAGCACCGACGACCGTCATCTGCGCAGGGCCGGGCTCGATTACTGGCAGCACGTCGACATAGTCTACTGGGACAACCTGGACGAATTTCTGACAGCAGCCGGGCCGGAAAGAATAAAACTGTTCAGCAAGAAGAGCGCCACGCCATACACCAGCGCGGTTTTCAGAAAAGGGGACTGTCTTGTTTTCGGCCGAGAGACCAAGGGACTGCCAGCAGACCTTCTCGCCGCCTATCCCGGCCGGACATATTCCATTCCGATGCGCAACCCGAAGATAAGAAGCCTTAACCTGGCCATGAGCTGCGGCATAGTCCTCTACGAAGCCCTCCGCCAGACGGGTAACTCATAAAAAAACGGGCGCGGAACCCCTTCTCCGCGCCCGTTTCCACTGTTTTTTCTTCCAGGATTATTCCACCTTTTTGACCTCAGGCCACTCAGGCACGTCGTCAACACCGCTCTCCTGCAGGCCGCCGCTGTCCGCTTCCGGCGCGGCGGCGGAAGATCCGGGAGAACCGGCCTCTTCCGCCTGAGCGTCACCTTCTTCCCGGGAGGGAGCGGAAGGCTGATAGGGAACGAGCCGGGGCGCGACCGGCTCTGCGGCGGGCGCCGCCTCGGGCAGTTCTTCCGGAACCGGGCTTATCTCCGGCGCGGCCGGTGCCCGGGGCTCTTCCGTCTGGGAGAATTCCTCATCTGCAGGGGCAGCAGCCTCTGCCGGCGCCGCCGCATCATCTTCTCCTGTCCGTGGAGAAACCGCGGCCTCCGCAGCCGCGCCAGCCGGGGCGGCATAGGGCCGACCATCCTCTCCGGCCGGAGCAGACTCTTCTCCGGCCGGAGCAGACTCTTCGGCGGCAGTGGCAGGCTCTTCGGCGGCAGGAGCGGCAGCCTCCACCGCGCCGGCCGCAGCCGCCTCTTCCTCCTGGTCGGCAGGTGCCGCCTGGGGTTCGGCCGGCGGAGCCGTCCCGACGTTTATCTTCACCTCCACCCGGCGGTTGCGCTGCCGGCCATCCTCGGTGTCGTTACTGGCCACCGGCATGGTCTCGCCCATGCCAAAGACCTTGAACCTGGCCTTGTCGATGCCCTTGCCCACCAGGTATGCGACCACGGCCTGGGCCCGCTTGCGGGAGAGTTTCAGGTTGTAGGCCTGGGAGCCGATGCTGTCGGTATGGCCGTACACCTCAAGGGTTATATGCGGATTGTCCTGCATCAGCCGCACCCAGCGGTCGAGCTCCATGAAGGACTCCTTGCGCAGGTTCCACTTGTTGAAGTCAAAGAAGATGTTGTTGAGCCGGATCGGCTTCTCCACCGCCTCGCGCACCACCTTCTCGGGCACAGAGACGCCTTCGTCGGCAACGGTCTGCACCGGCGGCGGCGAAGTGAGTTTCTTTATGGGATAAAGCACTATATCGAGGGTGTACTCCCTGAACTCATAGTCATCCCTGAGGTCAAAGGACTCGGACTCGCCCATGTAACCTTCCTTTTCCGCATAGTAGCCATACTGTCCGCCGGAAGGCAGGGTTATGAAATAGGAGCCGGTCTGGGGGTCGCTCTTTGCGTGGCCGACCTCACGGTTCTCGCCCAGGTCGCTCCAGCGGATGTCGGCCTCGAGCGGATTGCCATCCGGATCGCGGATCACGCCGGAAATGGTGATGACGCCGGAAGGCTTGACCTTCTCGGGAATGGCAACGGAATATATATCGCTGCCGCCGACAGATCCGCGGTGACGGCTGGAGGCGAACCAGGCCTTTTTCCCGTCGGTGGCCACCTGATATCCCCAGTCGTTGTAAGGGCCGTTCACATCCTTGCCCAGATTGACAGGCTCGCTCCACAGGGTCCACGAGGTGTCGGAGAGACGGGTGGACTTGAATACGTCAAGCCCGCCGAGGCCGCCGGGGCGGTCGGAGCTGAAATATAGGGTCTTGCCGTCGGGATGGAGATAGGGGGAATATTCGGCATACGGGGTGTTGATGACCGGGCCAAGGTTTATGACCTCGCTTTCGCCGTTTTCATGGGTCACGTAGACGTAGATGTCGGTGTTGCCGGCAAGGCTGCCGTGGAAGAACTCGCCCTTGGGATGGTATTCCCCCACCCCGCCGGGCCGGTCCGAGACGAAGAGCATGGCCTTGCCGTCGGCGGTGTACATGGCGCCGGCCTCGAAGTGCTCGGTATTGACCGGTTCGGGATAGTGCTTGCGTGCGGACCAGCCGTCCGGCCCCTTTTCCACGTAATAGATGTCGCCGCGGCCGTTTGAGTCGGCATAATTGCCAAAGATCGCAATACGGTTCGAATCCGCGGACACCGCAAGCGGCATCTCGTCCGCCGGGGTGTTGAACGGCTTGCCCAACTTGGTCACTCCGCCCCAGACACCATTCTGGTTGCGGGCGACGTAAATATCCTCACCGCCTCTGCACTCGCCGCACTCGCGGGCGAAAAACATCGTCGCGACGTCGGCGGAAACAACCGGGCTGAGTTCGTCAGCGGCGCTGTTGACCCCGCCGCCGACCTGTTCTATCTCGAGATGCTCGCTCGGGGTCTCCAGGATGGCGATGATGGATGCGAACCTGCCGGCCATGTCTGGGAAATCGTCCCGATAGCGTTCGTACACCCTGACCGCGCTGTCCCAGTCGCGCGCGGCCACGTACGGCCGGGCCAGTCTCTGGACCGCGACAAAGGCAAGCTCGGAGGGCTTGTATTTCTCGATGAAACGCTCGTAGTCCTCCGGGGTGCGGGCGGCAACGAACGCCTTCTGCTCCGCGGTCAGCTCAACCGTCTTTTTGCGCGGGAAAGGGTCCACATGGGTACGGCCGGCGGACAGAGGCATGGAAGCGGGTTCCAGATATGTGACAGCGCCGCTCCCGGACGAATCCACATAACTCGTGGTTCCGGCCTCAGGCTTCTCCACATAGGTGACCACACCATCCTCGGTGGCAGCGCAGGCGGAGATCACCAGGGCGGCCGCGGCCAGCAGACACAGATATACGGTTCGGTTACGCATCTTTTCCCCTATTTTACTTAATTATCCCCAGGGCGATACTGCACTTGATAGATATCCAATATCATCTACAGGACAAATAGGCAATTATTTATTTAGAAATTAAGCAGATAGAGCTTACATGTTCATCATGACGACTACAATGCCGACAATGCGCCCGGCCCGCCGGATCACCCTTCTCCAACCTCTTCCTCCAGACCATAGGCCTTGATCTTGCTGAGAAGCGAAGGAAAACTTATCTCAAGCAGCTCGGCGGCCCGGCTGCGGTTCCATGATGTCGCGACAAGCGCCTTTCTGATAAGCTCTGTCTCCACCACAACCTTTGCCTTTTTCAGGGAAAACCCCACCGAGGCCAGCTCCCGCTCAAGCCCGGGCCCGGAGGTTCCGGAAAGACCGGGGAACTCGTCCACACCAAGGGTATCGCCGTCGGCCAGAACCATTGCCCGTTCGATGACGTTTTCCAGCTCCCTGACGTTTCCGGGCCAGGAATGCTCCATCAGAAGCCGCATCGCCGCAGGCTCGACCCCGCTTATATCCAGGGAAAGGCGAACGTTGAACCGCTCGATGAAGTGGCGGCACAACAACGGCATATCCTCGAGCCTCTCCCGCAGCGGCGGCACCACTATGGGCATGACGTTCAAACGGTAATAGAGGTCCTCCCTGAACCACCCTTCCGCTATCCCGGCGGACAGATCGCGGGCCGTTGCCGCGATCACCCTGACGTTAACCTTTACCCCCCGGCTGCCCCCGACCGGCCGCACCTCGCCCTCCTGAAGCACCCGGAGGAGTTTGACCTGAAGCGCGGGAGGAAGCTCGCCGATCTCGTCCAGGAAGATGGTCGAGCCGTCCGCCTCGGCAAACAGGCCACGGTGGTCGCGGTCCGCGCCGGTGAAGGCCCCCCTGACATGGCCGAAAAGCTCGCTTTCGAGCAGGTTTTCAGGTATGGCGCCACAGTTGACCGCCACCATTTCCCTGTCCTTCCTGCTGCTCGCCAGGTGGATGCCACGGGCCACAAGCTCCTTGCCGGTGCCGCTCTCGCCGGTTATCAGCACGGTGGTGTCGTAGGCGGCCACCCGGGTGGCCAGCTTGATGACCTCACAGATGGCCCGGCTGCGGCCCACTATATCTCCGAAGCCCCTGACGGACTCATAGCCGGCAAGCTTTTTCCTCAGGCGCAGGTTCTCGCGGCGCAGCAACTCCCGCTCACGGGCCTTCTTGAGGGCCAGCAGGACCTCGTCGGTCTTGAACGGCTTGGAAATGAAATCGTAGGCGCCGTTCTTCATCGCCTCAATGGCAAGATCGACCGTGCCATAGGCGCTCATCATGATAACGGTGACGCCGTCAAGCCGCTCCCTGCCCTGCTTCAGGAAGTCTATCCCGTCCATTCCCGGCATCCGCACGTCGCAGAGGATGAAATCAACCCTTCCCTCAGGAGAGGCGAGCATATCCAGCGCCTCTTCCGCGCCAGCCGCGCTCGCGGTCTCGTAACCTGCGGCGGCGAGCATGCTCGCGAGCATGTGGCGCATGTTGGCCTCGTCGTCGACTATGAGTATCTTTTCCCTGTTGCTGTCATTCCCGGGCATCGTTTCCCTCCGCCTGGCCGTGGCGCGGCAACTCCATGGTGAAGACCGCACCGCCTTCGCCGCTGTTGGCAACGGTTATCCTTCCACCCATCCGGCCGGTGACCGAATAGGCGATGAAAAGACCGAGACCGGTGCCGCGGCCCGGCTCCTTGGTGGTGAAAAAGGGGTCGAATACCTTGTCGAGTTCCTGCGTGGCAATCCCCGGACCGTTGTCCCTCACTCTCACCGTCACCACGCCGCCGTCATTCCGGTCATCGGTTTCCACCTCTATCGTCACCCTGCCCTCCTCCGGCGGCATACCCGCATCGCGAATGGCGTCGACGCTGTTTATCACCAGGTTCATGAGCACCTGTTCGAAAAGGGTGGGGCTGCCGGCCACGGTATCGTCTCCACCGCCGGTCACCAGCCGCACCGGCACCCTGGCGGTCAAGGGCAGGGAGGCACATGCGTCCACCACCGCCGAGGCCACCGCGCTCACCCGGAACAGGGTTTCTCCTTCATCCCGTTCCCTTGAGAAATCGAGAAGCTGGGTGACGATGCGGTTTATCCGTGCCGCCTCCTCCCTGGCC
>JALWTY010000196.1 GCA_026993265.1 Desulfobacterales bacterium | reverse complement strand
CGCCGCATGGAAATGGGGGATGACCAGGGAGAGGATCTCCTCGGTGCGCTGGCAGCGCTCCAGGCCATGGTAACAAAAAAAACTGCCTTCGTTGCCGCGCAGGTTCCGGACGCCGTAGGCATATCCGCATCCATGGGAGATCCTGGAAAAACCGTAATCCTCGGCAAGCGATATGATTTCGCCCATCTCGCCCATATCATTTGAATAGTACTTGGCAATGGTGTCGGCCCAGTACTGCAGGCCAAAGCTTTTGAAGTTTTCTCTGAACACGGGATCCCTGGGCACCAATGCGCGCCTCGAAAGCTCTGCCAGGTATTCTTCGGGATAATCCACGTTGACGACCTTGATGTCGGTTTCCCCGCCGCTCGCTCCGGAACGGGCAAGGCATGAAAGCGCGGCCTCGTACGGCAGAAGATCTGCCAGCCGGCCCATGAGACGGATGACCTCTTCTTCCGACGCACACGCCAGAGAGTCGTTGATGATCTCCAGGAGAGTTATCGCGTCCTGATGTGAAAGATTGTGGATCCGCATCCGGCTGATTCTTCACAGGAATGGTTTCGGCCTGGTTTATATGTCTACTAACTACCTGATGGTGCCTGTGTTTTCAACTGGTTATCCCTCTGAAAAAACGCTGTGCTTCGATTCCGCGTCAAATCCTGGTCCATGGCGGCTCCCTGGGGCCTAGGTGGGATGTACCGCGTGTCTCCTCCGCAGCCGCGCTCGTTTGCAACGGGCTGTTGCCTTGGGTAACCGTCTTTTGCCGCTTTGACAATCATCCTGTTCCGTGGAATTGTCATGGGCGTCATTAAGGTGTGGTAGGGCGGGGGAGAATGTGGTAAAAATCTTTTTTCCCCGGAGGTTGGGTGATGCCGTCGGAACAACCCGATAAGGTCAGGATAGACCGCTGGCTCTGGGCGGCCCGTTTCTTCAAGACCAGGGGGCTTGCGGCCCGGGCGGTGAGCGGCGGCCATGTCCATGTCAACGGTGAGCGGGTGAAGCCCTCGCGCCGGGTCGGGGCCGGTGAGATGCTGCGTATCCGCCGGGGAATGGTCGAGTTCGTGGTCGAGGTGATCGCGGTCAGTGAGCGCCGTGGTCCGGCAAAGGTCGCTGCCGGGCTCTACAGGGAAACGCCGGAAAGCCTGGCCAGCCGCGAGGCTGCGGCCGAGACCCGCAGGCTTGTCCGGGCCGCGGCGGTCAAACCGCCGGCCACCAGGCCGGACAAACGGGAGCGGCGGCTCATCCGCAGTTTCGTGAGGGGAGAGTGACTGCCTCGTAACAAGGCCGCTTTCGCAGCCTCTTACGAGGACGAAGGCAAAAGGCAAAAATAAAAAGGCAAAAGTCCGGTAGGTTACGGATCAGATGATTTTGTGCCTGCCGGCTCGTTTCGGGTTGTTCATCATTTTTTACTTGCCTGAATGCGTGTAGGTAGTCACGGGGTATCCGGCGATTGTCTGAAAAGCCTTGCCCCGTGGCCGCATCCTTGCGGATTCATGGCTTACCAGGGAGACAGGCGAGAATGAAGATCGAAAGAGCCCTTATCAGCCTTACCGACAAGTCCGGAATCGAGGATTTTGCCCGCGATCTCGAGTCGCTGGGGGTTGAGATCCTTTCCACCGGCGGCACTGCGAAAAAGATGCGCGAGGCCGGAATCACGGTCAAGGACGTCTCCGAGTTTACCGGTTTCCCGGAGATGCTCGACGGCCGGGTCAAAACCCTGCACCCCCTGATCCACGGCGGTATCCTGGCCCGCAGGTCCGATCCCGAACACCGGCGGCAGATGCAGGAGCACGGGGTGAAGCCCATCGACCTGATCGCGGTCAACCTCTACGCCTTTGACAAGGCCACCGCTGATCCCGGATGCACCGTGCCCACCGCCATCGAGAACATCGACATCGGCGGCCCCACCATGCTCAGGGCCGCGGCCAAGAACTTCGAGGACGTCACCGTGCTCGTCGATCCGGCCGACTATCCCCAGGTCATCTCCGAGATCCGCGCACATGGCAACACCACCCTCAAGACCAGGTTCCGCCTCGCGGTCAAGGTCTTCGAGCTCACCAGCCGTTACGACACCGCCATCGCCGCCTGGCTCGGCAATGTGGACGTTGACAGCGATCCCTATCTGAACCAGGAGGATGCGGGATGAAGCTCGCGGTCCTGCTCTCCGGCACCGGCCGGACCCTTGACAACTTCCATGACGCCATCAGCGCCGGCCGCATGCGGGGCGAGATCCAGGTGGTGGTCTCCAACGTAGAAGGGGTGCTCGGGCTGGAAAAGGCGCGAAAGTATGGTTACCCGGCCCATCACGCCCCGGACAACGAGGCCATCAACCGGGTGCTTTCCGGTTACGACATCGACCTGGTTCTCCTGGCGGGCTTTCTGAAACTCTATCGCCCGCCGGAAAATCTCGCCCGCCGGGTGCTTAACATCCATCCTTCCCTGATTCCCGCCTTCTGCGGGACCGGATTCTACGGAATGCGGGTGCACCGCGCTGTGTGGGACAAGGGGGTCAAGGTCAGCGGCTGCACCGTTCATTTCGCCAACGACATCTACGACGACGGTCCCATCGTGGTCCAGAAGTGCGTGGACATCAGCGGCTGTTCCGGTCCGGACGAGATCGCGGATCTGGTGTTCGCCGCTGAATGCGAGGCCTATCCCGAGGCGGTCAACCTGGTGGCGGAAAAAGGGGTGGACTATTTCTGGAATCGCGCCGGAGGAGCCGGATGAGTATCCGTGAACTGATGAGCGCCGCCGACATGACCGCGGCGCTGGAACGGATGGCCGGTGAGATCCTGGCCGATTTCTCCGTGTCCGAACTGGCCATAGTCGGAATTCACACCGGCGGAGTCCATCTGGCGACGCGCCTCCACCGTCTTTTATGCGAGCGGGGAGGCGCGGCCGACATCCCCATCGGCAGCCTCGACATCACCCTGTACCGCGACGACTGGAGCACCATAGCCCCGAATCCGGTGGTCCGGCAGACCGATGTGGACTTTCCGGTCACCGACTATCACCTGATCCTGGTGGACGATGTCATCTTCACCGGCCGGACCATCAGGGCCGCCCTGGACGCGGTCATGGACTACGGCCGTCCCCGTTCCATCCGCCTTGCGGTCCTGGTGGACCGCGGCGGCCGGGAGCTGCCGGTGCAGCCGGATTACACCGGTCTCGAGATCGATATGCCGTATGACCGGGAGCTCGTGGACGTGCAGCTTGTGGAAAAGGACGGCTGCGACCGGGTGGTGGTCAGCCTGCCGGAGGAAAGGCGGAAGGGAGACCGCTGAGCCCGGCCGTTTCCCGGCCCCTGACCCAGCCCTGGTGAGCAGTGTTTCCTCTCAAGGACAATATTCCCTCGGAACGGATGCCCGCGGTCAACCTCTGGCTGATCGTGGTCAACGTCGTCTGCTACCTTTACGAACTCCACCTCGGTCCGGCCCTGGACCGCTTCATCTTCCTCAACGGTTTCGTTCCGGCCCGTTTTTTTCACGGCGCTGTTCTTCCCGGCGGCACCGGGCTGGGGCCGGCATTCTCCTCCATGTTCCTGCATGGCTCTCTTTTTCACCTGGCCGGTAACATGTGGATGCTGTGGGTGTTCGGCGACAACGTCGAGGATGCCATGGGCCACGGCCGCTACCTGGTCTTTTACCTGGTCTGCGGTCTGATCTCGGTCCTTGCCCAGGGGTTTTCCGCGCCGTCGTCCACGGTGCCGATGATCGGCGCGAGCGGGGCCATCTCCGGGGTGCTCGGGGCCTATTTCCTCCTCTACCCAGGGGCGCGGGTGCTCACCCTGGTGCCCATTTTCCTGTTTTTCACCGTAATCGAGCTTCCCGCCTTTGTATTTCTTGGCCTCTGGGCCCTGTTTCAGTTTCTGAGCGGGGCGCTTGCCCCGGCCGGCCAGGGCGGAGTCGCCTGGTGGAGCCATGTGGGCGGGTTTGCGGCCGGGTTCTTACTGGTCCGCTTCTTTGTCCTCAGGAAGAGGAGCGGGAGAGCCTGGCCGTGAAAACCGGCAGAAAATCGGGAAAACCGGTCCGGCCCGGGAAACCGGAGCTTCTGGCCCCGGCCGGAACCGCTGAGGCGTTCTTCGCCGCGGTGGAAGCCGGAGCGGATGCGGTCTACGTGGGCGCGCCCGGGTTCAACGCCCGCGCCCTGGCCCGGCGTTTTTCCTGGGAGGAGATCGCGGCCATGACCGATTATGCCCACCGTCGCGGCGTGCGCCTGTACTGTGCGGCCAACAGTCTGGTCCGCGAGGACGAGACGGCCCCTGCCCGCGAAATGCTCCACATGATTGCCGGTCTTGGCGTTGACGCGCTCATCGTCCAGGACATGGGGCTGGCCCGGCTCGCGCGGCAGGAATTCCCGGACCTGCGGCTCCACGCCAGCACCCTGGCCTGCGCGGTCAACTCCATCAGGGTCGGATTTCTCGCCCGGCAGGGGTTCGCCCGGGTGGTTCTGCCGCGGGAGCTTTCCCTTGATGAGATAGAACTGATTGCAGCGGCAACAGGGAGACGGGTCGAGCTCGAGGTCTTTGTTCACGGCGCCATGTGCTACAGCTATTCCGGCCTCTGCCTGTTCAGCAGCTACCAGGGGGGTAGAAGCGGGTTGCGCGGCCGCTGCGTCCAGCCCTGCCGCCGCAGGTTCTCATGGCGTTCCGGCGGCGGAGGCTATCTCTTTTCGATGAAGGACCTCGACGCATCCTCCCTCATCCACCGTCTCGCCGCCGCCGGCGTGGGTTCGTTCAAGATCGAGGGCCGCATGCGCAGCGCTACCTATGTGGAGACCGTAGTCAGGGCCTACCGGATGATCCTGGACGCTCCGGCCGGAGACAGAAAGACCCTGCGTGAGGCCGCGGGCCTGCTGGCTTCGGCCATGGGCCGGCCCGGAAACAGCGGTTACCTGCTCGGCGAACGCAGCGCAGGCGGACTCATCAACTGGCGCAGTTCGGGTAACACCGGGATCCCTCTCGGACGGACAATGAACAGCGGCCGGAACGTCAGGCTGCGCCTGAAGACCGGCATAGCAGCCGGAGACAGGCTTCGTCTCCACCGGGAAAAAAGCGGTGAGCGCACCTCGTTCACCCTGCGCTCTCTGCGTTGCGGCGGCCGGGAGACGGCCGAGGCGCCGGGGGGCAGCGAGGTTGTCCTGCCCCTGCCGGTTGCCGCGGCCGCCGGAGACAGCCTGTACCTCGTGGACCGGCGCGGCCGCGGCAGCGGAAAAAAACTTGCCGCCGGCCGCTTCGCCCGCAAGGTGGAAAAGGTGGCCAGGGCCTTTTCTCCCGGCAGGACGGAGACGCGGAGCAGGGGGAGAGCGAGGCGGTCTCCGGTCGGAAAAAACGGTTTGCCCCTATGGGTCAGGCTGTCCCGGCCGGATTTCCTGAAGGAACCGTTGCCGAAGCAGGTGAGCAAGGTTGTCCTGCCCCTGCCTGTTTCCGGCCGCGGCCCCCGTCTGCCCCGTTTCGGCCGCGGGGTTGACGTGGTCTGGTCCCTGCCGGTGGTGATGGACGAGGAGAGGAGCATGCGTGTTGCCGAAGCGGTCAGGCTGATGCTGGACAGGGGGCAGCGCCATTTCATGATCGCCCATCCGGGGCAGAGCGCAATGTTCGCCGGCAGCGGCGCGGTCCTGTACGGCGACTACACCTTGAACGTCCTGAACTCGCAGGCATTTGCGGCCATGCGGGACAGCGGCGTGCAGATGTGTCTTGCCGCGGTGGAGACCGATTCGGAAAACCTGGCGCAGCTCGTCCGCGCCACAGGACCGGCTGTTGGCATGGTGGTGTACGCCAGGGTTCCCCTTTTCACCTCCCGGGCCGTGGACGGCCACCTGCGCTATGGCCGGACCTTTTTGAGCCCGAAAAGGGAATCGTTCGAACTGAGACGGTTCGAGGGCATGACCGTGGCCTTGCCGGAAGAGCCTTTTTCCCTGCTCGACCGGAGGCGCGAGCTCGCGGACATGGGGGTTGGGTTCGGGTTGGTGGACCTGCGTTTTCACCGTTCCCGCAGGAACATTCTTGCCGCGCTTCTCTCCGGCCGCGGCTCCTTGCGCAGGAGGTCCAGGTTCAACTTTGACGCGGCCCTCGTCTGATTCCGGTCCTGTTGCCGCTTCCGGCATGACCCCTTTTGGTCCCTGTGGTATAATTCGCGCAAACCACCTGACAGGTCACGCGAGGACCAGAGAGCCTTGATAAACTTCATCCGCGCAATTTTCATCCTTTTTCTGATCGCCATAGTGATCGGCACCGGGGCTCTGTTCTGGAACCTTGAGCACCGGATTCCCGCTGCGAGTTACAACGACTTTCTCACCGCTCTGGAGAACAACGAGGTGGTCAGTGTCGAGTTCCGCGGCAGCGAGCTTACGGTCGCTGACGTGTTCAGGCGTGAGTATCGCACCTACGCGCCGGACGTGGAGGCCATCGTTCCCAGGCTGGTGGAAAAGAACGTCGAGATATACGGCAGAAGCCCGGGCGGTGTTTCCACGTGGCAGAGCGCGGCGGTCATGGCAGTTCCCATGGCGCTGCTCATCATTGCCTGGTATTCGCTTACGAAACGCGGCGCCGCGGCCGGGGAAGGAGAGGATGGCGGAAAAAACAGCGTGGTGAACCGCGGCGCAGGCGGCAAGCATGTGACCTTCAGAGACGTGGCCGGGATTCCCGAGGCCAAGGACGAACTCCTCGAGGTGGTTGATTTTCTCCAGAATCCGAAAAAGTACAGCCGCATCGGCGCGGTGATACCACGCGGCATCCTCTTCCAGGGGCCGCCCGGCACCGGCAAGACCCTCATGGCCCGGGCGGTGGCGGGCGAGGCCGGGGTGCCGTTCTTCAGCATCAGCGGTTCGGATTTCGTCGAGATGTTCGTGGGCGTCGGGGCCTCCAGGGTGCGGGAACTGTT
The DNA here is from genome assembly GCA_026993265.1 of Desulfobacterales bacterium. GTDB lineage: Bacteria > Desulfobacterota > Desulfobulbia > Desulfobulbales > JAJRZW01 > JAJRZW01. The sequence continues at coordinate 8,080 of JALWTY010000196.1, read as the reverse complement.
CCGCGAGGCCAAGAAGGCCAAGCCGAGCATCATTTTCATCGACGAGATCGACGCGGTCGGGGCGCGGCGCAGCGGCCCCGGCGCGGCCGGCGGCCAGGAGGAGCGCGGCCAGACCCTGAACGCCCTGCTCGTGGAGATGGACGGCTTCTCCTCTGACGACAACGTCATCGTCATCGCCGCCACCAACCGGCCCGACATCCTCGATCCCGCCCTGCTCAGGCCGGGCCGCTTCGACCGCACCATCAACATCCTGCCGCCGGATGTCAAGGGCAGGCGCAAGATCCTCGACGTTCACGTGCGCCGGATCCGCACGGCGGCGGACGTGGACCTGGAGGAGGTGGCCCGTTCGACTCCCGGATTCACCGGCGCGGAGCTTGCGAGCCTGGTCAACGAGGCCGCGCTCATCGCCGGAAGACAGGGCAAGGAACAGGTGAGCCAGGGGGATTTCGATGTGGCCAAGGACCGCATCCTCATGGGAGTCGAGCGCAAGGGGCTGGTGATAAGCGACGAGGACCGCTGGACCATGGCCTGCCACGAGGCCGGACATGCCATTGTCGCCCGCAGCCTGCCGGAGAGCGATCCCCTGCACAAGATCACCATCATTCCCAGGGGCAGGGCGATGGGGCATACCCAGCAGCTTCCCCTCCAGGACCGGCACGCCTATTCGCGCCAGTACCTGAAGGGCAGGATTTCCATCCTCATGGCCGGCAGGGTGGCCGAGGAGCTCATGATAGGGGAGATAAGCACCGGAGCCGAGGAGGATCTGCAGCAGGCCATTGATATCGCCACCAGCATGGTCGCCAAGTGGGGGATGAACCGCGAGGTCGGGCCCCTGGCCCTCATCCGCAGCGGCGGCGGTTTCCTCGGCGGCGAAACCGACTGGCGCCGCCACAGCGAGGAGACCGCCAGGGTCATCGACCAGGAGATCCGGGCCCTTGTGGATGAGTGCTGCGGCCGGGCCAGGAAGATCCTCGAGGAAAACCGTTTCTTTCTGAAAAGGCTGAGCGAGATACTTCTCGAGGCCGAGACCATCGACCGGGCCGAGCTCGATATAGTTCACCAGTGCGTGCTGCGCAAACTCGCCGACGGCGCGGCGGACGAGGCGTGAGCGCGGCGCGCATGCGACAGGGGGAAAAGACGTGCAGCGGATGTTTGAATTCTTTGTGCTGATATTCAGGGGGGTGGCCCGAAGCCGGGTGTCGATGGTGGGGGCGATCATCTCCGCGGTTATCGCCCCGGTGCTGATGGCCTCGGTGCTGCTCGATTTTCAGGGCGTGGTCCAAAACCCCTACTTCGGCTTTCTCATCTACCTGGTGATGGGGCCGCTGCTCGCCCTTGGGCTTATTCTGATGCTGACAGGCCTTCTCTTCCGGAAGAAGGAGGAGGATATAGGCCTTTTCACCATCGAGTACATCATGGAGCAGATGCGCCGTCCCGGCCGCTATTCGAGGGTGCGGAGGCTCATCTACCTCTCCACCTTTCTCACCCTGTTCACCGTCTTCGTGGTAGGCGTCATCTCGTACACCGGCTTCAACTATACCGATACGGTCGGTTTCTGCGCCGGGTTCTGCCACCGGGTGATGGAGCCGGAGTACCTCACCTACCTCAACTCGCCCCATTCCCGTATTCCCTGCGTTGATTGCCATATCGGCTCGTCGGCCGGATGGTTCACCAGGGCCAAGATCTCCGGTTTCCGGCAGCTTGTCGCCACCGTGCGCGGCAGATATCCCCGGCCGATAGAGACCCCGGTGTCCGGCCTCAGGCCGGAACAGGAGACCTGCGAGCGCTGTCACCGGCCTGAGATGTTCCACGGCGACAAGCTTTACGTGCGGGAGGAGGTCGCCCCGGACCGGGACAACACCAGGCTCAAGACCGTTCTGTTGATGAGGGTCGGCGGCGGGGAAGGCGCCGGCGGCCGCGCCCATGGCATCCACTGGCACGTCTCTCCGGACCACCGCATTGAGTACCGCAGTACTGACGCGTCGAGAATGGTGATAGACCAGGTCCGGATGACCGACAGCGACGGCCGGGCAACCGTGTTTAAAGCCCCGTCCGGATGGGGCGGTACCGGCGAGTGGCGGGTGATGGACTGCATCGACTGTCACAACCGGCCCACACATGTATTCAGGCCGCCGGGCCGGGCCCTGGACGAAAAGATCCTCAGCGGCCGCATCCCGGAGCTGCCTTTTGTCAAAAAGGTGACTCTCGAGGCCATCACCGGGAAATACAGAACCACGGCCGAGGCGAGGCGGGTCATATTCGCAAGGATAAAAGAGGCGTATTCCGGAAAGTTTCCGCCGGAAGAGGTCCGCAGGGTGGCGGAAGGGGCGTTCGAGGCCTATTCCGAAAACGTGTTCCCGGAAATGAACATCGGCTGGAACACCTATACCAGCTTCATCGGGCATGACGACGGCAATCCCGGGTGCTTCCGCTGCCATGACGGTGAACACCGCAGTCCGGACGGCCGGGTGATATCCAACGACTGCGAGCTGTGCCACCTGGTTCTGGCCGATGGCGAAAAAGATATTGATATCCGCGATCTTTTACGGACTTCCGGCAAGGCTGCCGGTGGAAAATGACGCGGCTTGTATGTTGTGTTTTCGCGCGGTTGATTGCATCCATCAGGTCTTGTCATGCGAGGCATGGGCGAAGAAAATTGATGGTTTCGCAACAGCCCGTTGAAAAACGAGCGCGAGCGCGGCGGTTGCTGCAGATGACGGGATGCTGAAATTCGCAAATCTGGATACTCCCAAACTGGCGGTCTTTTTCCGCAAACATCCGAAGACGCCGCCGGAAGCACTTTTTACGGGTTTGTCGAAATAAGGGAATTGAAATGAGCAAACAACGGGCAAAGATGCTTGTCGAGGAAGCGCGGGTGGTGTCTGAGCAGGATCTTGCCAGCGCGGTGCAGATGCTGGAGGAGGCCTACGCCATCGATCCGGACCCGGAGCTGATGAATGAGATCCTTCTCCGCAAGGACGCCCTCAGGAAACTCGACCAGGCCAGGGACCGCTTCTGGAGCAGGTACCGCGAAGACAAGCTCTACAGCGCATATCAGATACTGCTCGGCCTTCCGGACAACTACCGTTTTGACCAGGAGGAAGGCATCCTCGCCGACCTGAAGGAGAGGTTCACCGAGGCCGAAAAACTGGTCAAACAGGCCAAGTCCATGCCCGCCATCGAGTGCCAGAAGGCGCTCGACACCTTCCGCAAGGCAGCGGAACTGATGCCCGATTTTCCCGGCCTCGCCTCCGAGATTTCGGCCCTGGAGAAGACGGTGGAACAGGGCAACGCCTATCTCATCGCCATCACCAGAGCCATAGAAAAGGGCGAGCTCTCCAGGGCCAAAAGCCTGCTCAGGCGCTACCGCGACGGCTACGGCGATGACGACAACGCAAGGCTTCTCGAAAAACAGATCGCCCGCCGCACGGGCGACATGCAGCGGACCCGGAGCCTGCGCCGGATCGCGGCGGCCCTGTTTTTTGTCCTGTCAGCGATACTGGCGGCCGCGGGCATGGTCGTGTTTCACGATTACCGCAGCCTTGAGAAGGCGGACGAACTGTGGCGCCAGGTCAAGGAGGACCGGGTCGCCGGCCGTTTCGCCGACGCTGTGCGCAAGTCCAAGGAGATAGTCTCCCTGATCAACCGGGTTTATCTGCTCGATCTGCCCCGCCGGGAACTGCTGGACATGCAGGCGCGGCAGTTTCTCGCCTCGCGTCACAGCCGGGAGGGCATGGCCGGCCGCATGCTGGTTGACGGAACATATGTGTCAAGGGGGCTTGCGGACGAGGCCAGGCGTCTCGAGAATCATCTGATTGCGGCCGAGGAGTCCATGAGCCTCGGCGATCCCGGCGGCGCGGCCGTCCATTATGAGAAGGCCCTGGTCCTGGCCAGGCGCCTAAAGGACAAGCGGCGGGAGGAGTTGGTCCGGGAGGGGCTGGACAAGGCGCGCAGCGCGGTGATTCGCGCCAGGATAACCTCCATCGCCGATGGGCTTGAGCCCGGCGGCGAGGAAGCCGCCCTGGCCGCGTACCGCAGCCTGAAAAAGGATGTGGAACGCTACGGCCTGACCGGTACGCCGGTGGCGCGTCTGCTCGATAGCGCCTTCATGCGGGCGGCGTCGGCCAGGCTGAAGCGCCTTGAGTCTGCCGCGGACGAGGCGTACGCGGGCGGGGACTTCGACTCTGCGGCACGCCTGTGGCAAGAGGCTGTTGATTTTGCCGCCGCCAATGGCGCGGCCGGGCCGCAGAGGCTGAACAGCCTAAAAATCAAGGTTTCCCGCGCCCTGGTGGTCTCGGTGGTCCGGCAGGCGGACAGGATGAGGCAGGAGGGCAGGCTGGCCGACGCCCTGGCCGCATACAGGAATGCCGTGGCCATGGGCCGGAAGCGCGGCCTTGCCGGATTCGCTCCGCTCGGGGAGGCGGAAAGGCAGGCTGCTGAACTCGCCTCTGCTATTGACGCGGACTTTGTGAAGAAACAGCTTGCCGAAAGCCGCAGGGCGCTCGACAACGGTGACTTGGCCGCCTCCGGCCGTGCCCTCGCGGCGGCGAAACAGCGTCTTGCCGCGAGCGATCTTGCCGCAACCGGCGCGCTGGCCGGACTTTCGCGGCAGGTTTCAGCCCTGGAGGAGGAGCTTTCCGCCCGGAGGCGGGTGGAAGAGGAGCGTGATTACCTGAAGAAGAACCATATCGCAATCCTCCGCAAGGCTTTCGGACTGCCGCGGGACAGCGCCCTGCTCAATCCGGAGATCGTCATGATAGGCGAGGAGAGCGGCAGGAGGCTGTGGAGCATCACCGCCTACTCATACGAGAAGAAGGGCGATTCCGAGAACTACATCGCCTATCATGTCAGCTACGCCAGGAACCTCGATGATGGAAGCTGGAGCGTGGAGAGCTCCGACCGCGAGGTGAGAAGCGGCCCCGAAGGGGGGTGATCCGTATGAACCCTGAACGGAAAAGGCCCGTTCCCGGACAAGGGGGAACGGGCCTTCTTGTTTGCGGCGCCGGCAGGCGCGTTCACGCCTTCAGGCCTTGCCGGTGGCCTCGCCGATGGAGGGGGTGAACTTGTTGATGATCCAGAAGAGGACGTAAGGGGTCACCATCACCAGGAGCACGCCGCCGAGCCCCTCCTTGAAGGTCTCGAGATTGTGGGGGATGATCGGCAGGTGGTAGTGCATGAATCCGGCAAAGGAGAGGGAGAAGGCCTGGCCGCCGATGACCACGTTCCACCGCATCATGAACACCCCGAAGAGGATGAGCAGGGTGGCGATGGCGACTCTTCTCAGGGTCCGCTTGGGCCACAGGAGCATGATGAAGGGCACCAGGTTGCCGAGGCCGTACTGGAGGATGAAGATATTGACGAAGTCCTTGCCGTACATGACCGAGCGCAGGATGTCCCATGACTTCATCGCGGTGTAGCCGCGGAAGATGAGGTCGAGGATCTCGAGCGAGATCGCCGCCACCAGGAAGGTTATCAGGTAACGGGTGGCCTTGCCGATGACGTCCATCTCCACGCCCTTGATCTCCTGCACCGACTCGTCGCCCATGCCCTTGGCGATGGCCGCTTTGATCTTTTTGAACTCCATGATGACGATATAGGTCAGCATGCACAGGGCGATGCCGCTGACCACCGCGCTCATGATGAAGATGACCGGCATGAGCGGGCTCATCCACAGGGCGTTGGCCTTGACCGAGCCGAAGATGAACCCGGCGTAGCCGTGGAGAAAGCAGGCCACAGGAATGCCCACCGCGGCCATGATGCTGACCGCCCGTTTGTCCTTGGCCAGGGCTTCCTCGCTAGTGTCCATCGCTCCCAGGGTCAGGACCATGAAGACGAGTCTCTTGAGACCGGCGCCTTTTTTGCCCTTGAGGGCGTGCACCTGTTCGACGAAGTGTTTGCGGTAGACGAACCAGATCTCGCTCAGCACTATCAGGCCGTAGGTGGAGAAGACGATGCCGAAGGCGCTGATGGCCGAGGTGAAATGGGGGGTGAAAAGCGGGTGCAGGGCCCTGAGCGGCTGCTGCAGGTGGAGGAGCAGCGGCATGGCCGCAACCGGCAGGAGCGCGAGCGAAAACACGAGCGAAAAGCGGGCCATGTCCTTCAGGTCCTTCTGCCCGAAGACGTGGTACAGGGAGGAGAGGACAAAGGCGCCCGCCACCAGGCCGGTCATGTACGGATACATGACGATCTGCACGCTCCAGTAGATGAACTCGTTGGGATAGGTGAACAGTTCCTTGGTGGTCCATTCAAGACCGTGTACGTAAACGGATGGCTCGATCATTTCATCACCTCACTCTTTCGTCCAGGCCGAGATAGAAGACGTGCGGCTTGGTTCCATATTCGTCCTTGAGCACCGCCACCCTCTCGGTGAGGATGGTTTTGGTGACCGGGTCGTTTTCGTCCTTTATGTTGCCTATCCGTCTCGCGCCGAAGGGGCAGGCGTCCACGCAGGCGGTTTTGAGCCCCTTGGTTATCCGGTGGTAGCAGAAGGTGCATTTCTCCGCCACCTTGTGGACCGGATGAAAGAACCTGACTCCGTACGGACAGGCCATGATGCAGTAGCCGCAGCCGATGCACCAGGTGCGGTCCACCAGGACCACGCCGTCGGTGGTCTGGTAGGTGGCGCCCACCGGGCAGACCTGGACGCAGGCCGGATTCTGGCACTGGTTGCAGAGCTTGGGCACGAAAAAGGCCTTGGTGATCTCGCTGTCCGGGATCTCCTCTTCCCGGATTCTTTTGTAGGTGAACCCGTCGCGGCCGCCCATGGGCGAGTCGATGTGGGTCCTGCCGTCGCGGGTGACCACGTAACGCTCAACCCAGGTGCGGGTGACCGGGACGTCGTAGGGGACCTCGTTTTCCTTTTTGCAGGCTTTTACGCAGAAGCCGCAGCCCACGCATTTGCGGGTATCCACGAGAAATGCCCAGCGCAGGTTTGACTCTTTGAGCGCGGCCCGCGCCTCACCCGGCGCGAGCAGCTTGAAGGCCGAAAGCGGCAGCCCGGCGGCAACGGCTCCGGCAATGCTTTTCTTAATAAAGTTACGGCGTGAACATTTTTTGCTCATCTCGATCAGCCCTCCTGCTCCGGGTTGTGGGGATTGTGGCAGTCGGCGCAAGGCGTGTCCGGATTGTGCTCATCCGGATTGATGGCCGGAAGGTCGCCGCGCTGGCTGCCCGGATAGGGAAGATCGGCGTGGCAGCGGAGGCACAGCCCGCGGGAACGGTCGATCTCGAGGGCCTCGGGATTGTCGGGATGGCCCAGGGCCGGGCCGTGGCAGTTTTCGCACTGGATGACGGCGTGGGCCGAGTCGCTGACGGAGCTGTAGTTGTCCTCGTGGCACTCCTTGCAGTAGTCGCGGCCGCGGTACTTGACCGGGAACGCCTTCCAGTCCTCGATGTTGCCCTTGCGGTGGAAACCGTAGGTGAAGTTGCGGCCGTTGACGCCGAAATCGTCCGGGACATAGAGCCCCCTTGCGATCAGGATGGCGCTGACCAGCAGGATCGCCACCCATAATGGCCGTAATATGTGGTTCTTCATCTATTACCTCCAGTCGTTTCTCCTCCTGTCATTATCAGCCCCTTGAAAAAACTGCCGCGCTTTGATGATTCCGCGTCAGAATCCGGCTCGAAATACTGCTCATTTACTCCATCTACACCGTGTTTTCTCGCCGGACTGTTCCTTGCCTCATCTGCGCTCGCGCTCGTTTTTCAACAGGAGGCTGTCATGCGGAACGGCAGCGACGTGCGCGTCTCTGCTCGCTTGCTCTGTTCATGGGCGGCGGCATGGTCCGGCCCGGGCGTCTTTGGTCATCATGCGGGCGGCCGTCTGCGGCAGCGCTGTTTTTTCCCCTGAATTACAAAGCGGTTGACACATGGTTTTCCGGTTGCTAAGATTTTTTCAGTACCACATTGTGGTACACAGGAGGGAGGATACCCGCAAACAGGGCGCTGTGCAAGAAAATATTTTTACGGTGTTGAAAAGCGGAGACCTTCCCCCGGAGAAACTTAACAGCCCGTTGAAAAACGTAACGAGCGCAGACGAGGCAAGGAAAAATCCGGCGAAAAAGCGCAGGTTACATAGGGC
>JALWTY010000195.1 GCA_026993265.1 Desulfobacterales bacterium | reverse complement strand
GTTATTCCACCGACCTGAAGGTCCTGGAGAAGCTGTCCCGCTACCATGATCTTCCGGCTTATGTCATCCGTCACCGCAACCTGAGCAAACTCAAATCCACCTATATCGACGGTCTCGTCGGCCAGATCCACCCGGTTACCGGGCGGATACACTCGTCCTTCAACCAGGCGGTCACCGCCACCGGCCGCCTCTCCTCAAGCAACCCCAATCTCCAGAACATCCCCATCCGCTCGCCGGAAGGGCAGAAGATCCGCGCCGCCTTCGTGCCCGCGGCCGGGTGCGTCTTCGTCGCCGCGGACTACTCCCAGATAGACCTGCGGGTGCTGGCCCACTACAGCGGCGACGCGGCCCTCACCGAGGCATTTAGGAAGGGCGAGGACATTCACACCCGCACCGCGGCCGAGATCTTCACCGTCAACCCCGCCCTGGTCTCCCCGGACATGCGGCGGGCGGCCAAGGCGATAAACTTCGGCATCGCCTACGGCATGAGCGCCTTTGGCCTGGCAGAGGAGTTGAACATCAGCCGCAGGGAGGCAAAGGAGTTCATCGAGCGTTATTTCGCCCATTACCCCGGTGTGCAGAGATTCATGGAGGATATCGTCGAGCGCGCCCGCGGCCAGGGGTTCGTCACCACCCTGATGGGGCGCAGGCGTTATCTGCCGGACATAAGGGCGAAGAACGCAGGCCGCCGCCAGTTCGCCGAGCGCACCGCCATCAATACCCCCATCCAGGGAACCGCGGCCGAGATAATAAAACTGGCCATGATCGCGGTGGAGAAAAGGCTGCGCAGGGAAGGGCTCGCGGCCCGGCAGATCCTGCAGATCCACGACGAGATCGTGATCGAGGCCCCGGAAAAAGAGGCAGAGACGGTGGCCGGGATGATGAAAGAGGAGATGGAGCAGGTGATGACCCTGGACGTGCCGCTCGCGGTTAACGTGAGCAGGGGAAGGAATCTGGCAGAAGCATGATGGCGTCGCAGAAATTCCGATCTGCTGCGTCGCATCGGGGACGTGCAATGCTCGGCGTACCGGTGTGTACGCCTGCGCTTCCGCGCCCCGCTGGCTCCTTGCATATCGAAATTTCTGCTTAGCCATCGGCGTCGCGGGAAATCCGGCTTGCCGCGTCGCATGGTGGGCTTGTAATGCCCGGCGTATTGGTATTTGGCGGAAACCTGATTTTGGTGCTGAAGCGGCTATTTTCCTTTCAGGAATTCGTCTGTCGGGATTCCGGCCTGTTTCAGGATGGCCTTGAGGGTGCCTTCCGGTATGTCGCCGGGATGGTTGGGGACGGTGGTGTATCTGTCGGTCTGGCTGTTGTACCAGATTTCATGACTGCCGGCAGCCTGGCGGTCGAAGACAAAACCGGATCGTTTCAGTCGTTTGATAAGCTGGCGGTAATTGAATCCTGCCAGTCGGCCCATTTATGCGTCCACGACCAATGCGCAGTCAAAGGAATTGCCTATGGCGGGTAGAGCCGGTTCCTGTCTTCTCTCTTCCCGGGCCTCCAGCAGTCTCCTGGCGACATCCCGGGCGATCTCCATGGTCTCCGACACCGTGCGGCCCTGCGCCACCAGGCCCTGAATGTCCTCCGAGGTGGCGAGATAAACCCCTTCCGGCAATCTTTCGATATGCAGGCGGATAATACGTTCCATATTTCTCCTCCTTGCGGCTTTCGGGCCAACGTGGCTTTGGATCGATTATACCATCGGTTCCGGGTATGGCAAAAAGTACCGTAGGGTGCGCCGTGCGCACCATTATTTGTCGCCGGCAATGAATTGGGAGTTGGTGCGCACGGCGCACTACCTGGCTGAAAACTGTTGACGCGGCAGACGGCAGTTTTTAGGATAACCAGTCATTTCTGCTATCCCAACCTGCCTTCAACAGCAGTCAGGAGGAGATTCCATGCTTGATTTCATGCGCCGCAAGGCCCAGTCTCCCTATATCCAGGCCACCATCCTGGTGATCATCGTGGTCTTTGTCTTCTGGGGGGTGGGAACCAACCGCGGCAACGGCCAGCGGGCGGTGGTGACCGTCAACGGCGAGATCATCAGCCTGATCGACTACCAGCAGGCCTATGACCAGGCGGCCAAGAGGCTCAGGCAGCAGCTCGGCGGCAACCTGCCTCCGGGTTTCCTCGAGAGCGTGGGCTTGAAGGAGAAGGTGATAAACGACCTCACCCAGCGTCTTCTCTTCCGGCAGGCCGCCCGCGAGATGGGGATCATCGTCACCGACGACGAGGTCCGTGATAAAATCGCCGGCATGGAGGTTTTCAAAAACAACGGCGCCTTTGATCCGGGCTGGTACCGTCAGGTGCTCGCTTCCTCGAGGATGAGCACCACCGAGTTCGAAGAGGCCACCAGGAACGATCTGCTCATGGCCAAGCTGATGGACTTCATCTCCGGGTTCGCCGAGGTGGCCGACAGCGAACTCAAGGACAGGTTCGACTTCCGTTTCGGCGAGCGCCGGGTCTCCTGGGTGAAACTGCGGGCCGATGACTTCAGGGACCGGGGGAAGATAGACGAAAAAGAGCTTGCGGGCTTCTTCGAGCGCAACAAGGCGAAGTACAGGAGCGAGCCCAGGGTGCGGGTGAGCTACCTGCGTTTTCCCTTTGCCGGCAAGGAGGCGGCCGCGGCGGTGGGCGACGACGACGTCGCCGCCTACTACCGCGAACACATCGCCGATTACAAGCTTCCCGAGCGCCGCCGGGCCCGGCATATCCTCGTCAAGGTGGCCCGGGACGCGGACAAGGCCGAGTTGGAGAAAGCCGAGAAAAAGGCGGCCGGCCTGATGGAGCGGCTGCGTCGGGGCGAGGACTTCGCCACCCTGGCCCGCCTCGAGTCCGACGATCCCGGCTCGGCCGCAAACGGCGGCGATCTTGGTTTCTTCCCCAGGGGGCAGATGGTCAAGCCCTTTGAGGACGCGGTCTTTTCCATGAATGTCGGCGACATCCGCAAGGTAAGGAGCCGGTTCGGCTTTCACATAATAAAGCTGGATGCCATCTCCCCCAGCCGGACCAGGGAGCTTGCCGAGGTAAAGGACGAGATCAGGAAGAAACTGGTGCGCGAGCGCGGCAAGAACCTGGCCTACAAGAAGGCCGACCAGGCCTACGAAAAGATCATTCTCGCCGGTTCCCTGGCAAAGTACTGCGATCAGGCAGGGGTGAAACCGGTTGAGACCGGGCTTTTCACCCGCGGCGACGCGCCCGGCGCCTTGAAGAAGAACCGGGAGTTCGTCCGCGCCGCCTTCAGCCTCAAGCAGGGTGAGCTCAGTTCGCTTCTCGAAGGCACGGACAGCTACGCCATCATCTACGTCGAGGAACGGCAGGAGCCCGAGGATCCGAAACTCGCCCAGGTGCGCAAACGGGTGGAAAAGGATTTCACCGCATTCCGGGCAGCGGAGCTTGCCAGGGAGTCGGCGGAAAAAGTGCTGAAAAATGTTGCCGCAGGTCGGGATCTCGCTGCGGCCCTGAAAGAGGAGAAGGTGAAGGCCGGGGTCGATGTGACCCCCTATTTCTCCAGGGCGAAGCTCAGCGCCGCCAAGCTGCCGCCGCAGGTGGCGGCGGAGGCGGTGTCCCTCACCGCCGACCGGCCCGTGCCTGACCGGGTGATCGAGGAGGGGCGTGCCTACTACGTGATCGCCTTCAAGGACGCACGGGGTCCCAAGGGCGTCAACTTCTACAACGAAAAGGAAAAGATCCGTGAGGCCATGCGCCGCACCAGGGAAGCGGCCATGCTCGCCGCCTGGGCCGAAAACCTCCGCAGCCGGGCGGAAATAGAGATCAACCGGGAGTTTATCCATATCTAGCAGGCAGGAGGCAGGAAACAGGATACAGGGGACAGACGCGGCCCTGGCATTGCCGTGCGCGGGCAACCGCATTTATTACCCCCGCGTCCCTGCCCCCCTAACAGCCCGTTGAAAAACTACTGCGCTTGACGATGCGGCGTCAAAATCCGGCTCAAAATGCTCATTTACCCCATGTAAACTGCG
>JALWTY010000194.1 GCA_026993265.1 Desulfobacterales bacterium | reverse complement strand
GCACCGCCTCGGCCCGGTCGGTGCCAAGGCGCATGATCGCGCCCTTGCCGAACTGTTTTTCTATCTGGAATATGGCCGAATCCAGGGTCTTTTTTCTGTCGTCGCCTGCTGCCAATGCTGATGCTCCCGGTATGAGTTGATGTTAGTTCTTGATGGCAAGACGCAGGATGTTCAGGGCGTGGGCCGCGGCCGCCTCCTGCACCTGCCGGCGCTCGCCGCCGAAACGCCTGGTCTCGCTCCTTTCCCCGTCAGGACCGTCCACGGCGAAGCAGACCGTGCCCACCGGTTTTTCCGGGCTGCCGCCGGTGGGGCCGGCAATGCCGGTTATCGCCACCCCGTAGTCGCTGCCGGTCGCGGCGCGCACGCCCGCGGCCATGGCCCTGGCGCACTCCTCGCTCACCGCGCCGCTGGTTTCGATTATGGCGGAGTCCACTCCGAGCAGGCCGGTCTTGACCGCGTTGCTGTAGGCCACCACTGCGCCGTTGAACCAGGCGGAACTGCCGGGCACTTTGGTCATACGGGATGCGGCCAGCCCGCCGGTGCAGGACTCGGCCAGAGCCAGGGTGGCACAACGGGCGGCCAGTTCCGCGCCAACCTTCATCTCCAGGGTTTCGGTATCGACGCCAAAGAGATGATCGCCGAGGAGCGCGGTTATCTTCCGGTCCAACCCGGTGAAACGCTCCTCCACCATGTCCCGGTCCGTACCGGTTACGGTGAGGCTGACCTGCACCTCGGGAAAGACCGGATAATAACCTATTTTCACCCCCTCTTCACCCTCGAGCGGAGCGAGCAGCCGGTTGACCTCGGCCTCGCTCTTTCCCAGGGTGCGGTAAAGCCGTTGCCGCACCTGGCGGAGTTCCTCACCCTCCCAGACCGCAAGCCGGGTGATGACGGTCTCGACCAGGAGTTCCTTCATCTCGTTGGGAACGCCGGGCAGGAAAAAGATCGGCTTGCCGTCGTGAACCAAGAAATGCCCCGCGCTCCTGATCTCGCTGGTGAGGGAGTGGGCCCCGGCCGGAAGCCAGGCCAGCTTCTCCAGCGACAGCCGCAGCTCCTCGGGCACGTCTTTCGAGTTCTCGCGGATGGCGCGCAGGATGTCCGGATAGAAGGTGGGCGGCCGGTCCAGGGCCTCGCTCACCGCCTCGTTGGTGAGGTCGTCGCTGGTCACTCCAAGGCCGCCGGTGACGATGAGAAAATCGGAACGGGCCAGGCTATCGAGCACGGTGCGGCCGATGAGCCCGGGCTCGTCGCCGATGGTTATCATCGCCTTGATCTCGTGGCCGGCGGAAAAGAGCTGGCCGGCCGCGAAGCAGCTCGTGGTGTTGAGTATCCGCCCCGAGGTGAGTTCGTCCCCGATGGCGATGATCTCGCCGATCATCTCCTTTCAGTTCTCCCCGAATCCCGACTGACAGCCCGCCCGCGCCGCACCGCGCCAACACCCGATTTTCAAACGGACTGCTGAAGAACGCCCCTGACCACAAGGCCGTCGAGGCGGTCGAGGCGGACCTGGTGAATCCGGCCCGCGCCGCTTCCGGGCCCGGCGAACTCCACCGGGATATAGTTGTCGGTGAAGCCGCGCAGCCCTTCGGGCCCCGCTCTTTCCGCCAAGGTTTCGCGCGTCCGGGACAGGCAAGAGCGGTAAAAGAGCGTCCGCTTTTTATGATCCAATTCCCGCAGTATCGCAACCCTTTCTTCCTTGACCCGGCCGTGGACCTGATCCGGCATGGAGGCGGCCGGGGTGCCGGGCCGTTTCGAGTAGGGAAAGACGTGCAGATAGGTGACCGGCAAGGATTCGAGCAGGTCCACGGTGGCGCGGAAGGCGGCCTCGTCCTCGCCCGGGAATCCGGCCATCACGTCCACGCCGATGGCGCAGTCCGCCACCATTGCGGCGATCCGCTCCACCACGGCGGCGAACTCGACGGCACGGTAACGGCGGTTCATCCGCGAAAGCACCCGGTCGTCGCCGCTCTGCAGGGGGATGTGGAAATGGGGCCTCAAGCCGGGATTCTCCGCCACGAGCCCAATTATATCGTCCGTGATCTCGGTGGGTTCGAGTGAACTGATCCTGAATCTCAGCTCCGGGAACTCCGCGAGCATCCGGCCAAGCAGGGCGGCGAGGCTCGAAGGCGGAGAGAGGTCGCGGCCGTAGGCGCCGGTGTGGATGCCGGTGACCACCAGCTCGATGAACCCGGCCCGGGCGAACGATTCGCACTGGCGCAGGACATCGTCCGGCTCCACGCTGCGGCTCGGGCCGCGGGCGTGGGGCACGATGCAGTAGGAACAGAAGCTGTCGCAGCCGTCCTGTACCTTGATGAAGGCGCGGGCCCGGCCGGGAAAACCGTCCGCGTGCAGGGGCGAGACCTCGCGGGCGCGGGATATGTCGCCCATGTACATCTCGAGGTCGCAGTGCTGCTCGCTCATGGCCACCCGGGCGAGCATGTGCTTGAAACCGTTGCCCACGATGCAAAGCGGCTGGTCCACGACTTCGAGGAGTTCGTCCACCGCCACCTGGGCGTAACAGCCGGTGACCACGATCCTTGCTTCGGGATTGGTCCGGGCCAGCCGCCGGATGAGGCGGCGGGACTCGGCCGCGGCCTTGCCGGTGACCGCGCAGGAGTTGACCACATAGACGTCGGCCTCCTCCTTCCACCCCACCAGCCGGCCGCCCAACGCGGCAATGCCCGACTCGAAGGCGGCGGACTCGAACTGGTTGACCTTGCACCCCAGGGTCACCACCGCGACCCTTTTTTTATTATCCTGATTCAAACGAATTTTTTTACCTTTCCATTTGATGGACTCTAAAAACCCGCCGACAACCGTCTCCTGTTTCCTGGTTCAGCCGTCAGAATAACCGCTTCCCTGCGGGATGTCATCCGACGATCTCGGCCCCGCCGAGGAGTTCCCCGCCCTGGTAGAAGGCGGCGAACTGGCCCGGGGTGACGGCCCGCTGCGGCCCGGCGAAAACGATCTCCGCCCCGGCCTCGTTCCACCGGATCCGGCACCTGACCGGCCGGTGGCGGTAGCGGATCTTCACCTCGGCCGCAAGCTCGTCCGGAGGCGGCGGGGCGATCCAGTTCACCGGCCCGGTGCGGCAGCCGGGAATCCACAGTTCGCGCTCCGGCCCGACGATGACCCGGTTCGCGGCCGCGTCCAGCTCCAGCACATACAGGGGATGGGCCGCGGGGATACCGAGGCCGCGGCGCTGACCGATGGTGTAGAGGTGGATGCCGCGGTGACGGCCGAGGACCCGGCCCTGCCGGTCCACGATCTCGCCTGGTTCCGCGGCCACGCCCTCTGCGGAAAAATAACCGCCCAGGGAACGGCCGGCGAGAAAACAGACGTCCTGACTCTCGCCTGCCGGTGAAAACCCGAGACCGCGGGCCGCGGCCAGGCGGTACACCTCCTCCTTGCGGTAACCGCCCAGGGGAAACAGGCAGGCGGCCAAGGTGTCCCGGTCCAGGCGGCAAAGAAAATAGGACTGGTCCTTGGCCGGATCCATTCCCTTCCTGAGCCGGAGCCGCCCTTCCTTCCGGTCGAGGCGGACGTAATGGCCGGTGGCGAGGTATCGCGCCCCCAGGGATCGGGCCTCCTCCATGAGGGCGCCGAACTTTATCTTCCGGTTGCAGACCACGCAGGGGTTGGGAGTGCGGCCGCGCAGGTAGGAGTCCCGGAAAAAATCCTTCACCTCGCGGCGGAACCGCTTCGCA
This sequence comes from Desulfobacterales bacterium, assembly GCA_026993265.1. Lineage (GTDB taxonomy): Bacteria > Desulfobacterota > Desulfobulbia > Desulfobulbales > JAJRZW01 > JAJRZW01. The sequence continues at coordinate 294 of JALWTY010000194.1, read as the reverse complement.
AGATCCACGGCCACGACCTCCACCCCGATCCTCGCGCCCAGATCGCGGACGTGCCCGAACTGGGCCGCGAAATCCTCCTGGCCCAGGTTCATGAACAGGCCGAAGACATCGAAGCCTTCTTCCTTGAGAAGCATGGCGCAGGTGGTGGAGTCCACCCCGCCGCTCATAGCCACTGCTATTTTCTTACCCATCAGCGCAAATCAAGGTTAAAATTGCCTGTTTCCCCGCGTTCCCGGTCAACCGGGCCCCGGGCGGAAGGTCATCCCGCCGGCCGGGACCTGGCCGCAAGCCAGG
>JALWTY010000193.1 GCA_026993265.1 Desulfobacterales bacterium | reverse complement strand
ATTTCGAGAGGAAAGCCGAAGCTACGCTTTGGCTTTCCGTTGAGTAACAACGGCAGGAAGCCGTTGTTACGATTTCATCACGGATTCAGATACCCTGCGCGAGAAGGGCCGCGACCTCGTCGTGAAGCCGGGCGGCGAGTTCCCCCTTCTCCTTCAGGGTTACCGATTCGGTGGCCACCGGCCTGCCTATCCTGATCACCACCTGTCCGGAACGGGACACCAGCGCCCCCTTGGGCAGGATATCGCGGCTGCCGCATATGGCCACCGGCACGACGGGAACCCCTGCCTTGACCGCCAGCACCATGGCCCCGGCCTTGAACTCGCCAAGACGGCCGTCCACGCTGCGGGTGCCCTCGGGAAAGATTATCACCGAAGTGCCGGAACGGATGCGGCCGGCCGCGGCCTCAAGGCTGCGGGCCGCCTTCCTGCGGTTGCCCCGGTCAACCGGGATGTGGCCGGAACGGAGCATGGCCCTGCCGAACACGGGAATACGGAAGAGTTCCTGCTTGGCCAGCCAGCGGAAGTCAAAGGGAAAATACCCCTGCAGGGCGAAGATGTCGAACTGGCTCTGATGGTTGGCGGCAAAGATGTAAGGCCGGTCAGGCTCCACGTTCCCCGCCCCTTCGACCCGCACCCGCACCCCGGCGATGGCGGTGACGATGCGGCTCCAGGTTCGGGGGAAGAAGGCGGCCCGGCGCTGGGATACCCTGAGAAGCAACACCGCGGCCAGGGTTGCGGCGCTGAAGACAAAAGTCAGGGGCGGCAGGCACAGAAGGAGCAGGACTCCGCGTATGCGTCCGATGATCTGCATGGTTATCCGACTCTTTACCGTCCGGGGCAACGGACCAGGCGTTTTCATGCCGGTCGTGGTAGAATGCCGGGGCGGGATGCCCCTGGAACAGAACATGAAGGGCTAATATAACACGACTGTCCGGAAAATCCGTCTATTTCCGCAGGGGCAGGCCCCGGGAACCGCCAGATCTTACATGCCCAGGAAACGCAGAAGGATAAAGAGCCCCACCCGCGTCACCCTGTTCAGGGCCGCGGCCGCGGCCGCCATCATCATCGTCGGCGCGGCCGTGATCGCGTCCGCCTGTCTCGACATCCTCCTCACCGCCGCCATTCCCGCCCTGCTCTCCACCCGGATCGACGCCAGGGTGAAGGTCGGCGGCAGCAGTTACAACCTTGCCGATCTACGCATAAGGATCACAGGGATTGAGATGGAGAAAAACGGCATCCTGCTGCGCTGCCCGGAAATAGGGTTCCGTCCTGATCCGGCGGGGATGCTCAGGGGGGCGGTAGCCCTTGCCGATGTCAGGATTGAACGTCCCACCCTGAAGCTGCCTGCGGATATCTCTCCGCTCTCCCTGCTCATCCGCATGGCCGGGGCCGAAACCGGAAAAATCCCCTTCTCCCTGCGAAACATCAGGATCACCGGCGGCGCGATCCTCCCCTCCGGCGGCCGTACCGCGAAGTGGAAACAGATAGAGCGGCTCAACCTCAGCCTGCCCCTGCTGGCCAACACCGCGGCCGCAGCAGGCGGCACGAGCGACGGCCTGCTCGCGCCGGAGCTTACCGCGGTCATCGGCGGCACCCCGGCCAGTTTCACCGGAACCAGCCGGATAACCGGCAACGGCATCGAGGCGAGGATGCGGATCGTGATCCCCGGCCTCGACATCGCAGGGAGCAAGGCGGTGGCCGGCTTCATCCCCGGCGCGGTCATCGAGCACGGCACGGCCGACCTTGACTTCGACTCCGTCTTCACCTTAGAGGCCGGAGAAGAAAGTTCGATCGCGCTCTCCGGCGGCGGCAGTTTCCGGGATATTGTCCTGCGCGCCCCCGGTCTCGGGCTCGAGATTCCGGAACTGCGCTTCCGGGGGCGTTTTTCCCCGGCGGCGTCCCTCCTGCGGCTGGACGAGGTGGTCCTGGAACGGCCCAGGGTGACGGCCGGAGCCGGAATCATGACCACGCTCGGATCCACAGCCGCGCTGCCGCCGGTGGAGAGCCTGACGATAAAGGGCGGAGAGTTCGCAGACCCGGCCCACCCCGGCCTGCGCCTGTACGCCATCGAGGCGGAACTGTCCTCATTTCCGGCGGCGGAAAACAGGCCCGCCCCATTCACCGCCACCGCCATAACGGGCGGCGGCGCGGTCAGAATAACGGGCGGGATCATGGCCGACGGCACATTTGCCGCCAGCCTCGAAGGCCACATGTTGGACCTGAAGGAGGCAACCGCCCTGTCCGCGCAGGATATATCCGTCCGCACGGCAACGGCAAGACGCCTGGAGCTCACCCTTTCCGGCCGGCTGCCGGCCGGGCCGCTGAAGGCGGCGGTGAGGGAGGCCGAAATCAACGGTCTCGAGCTCGTCTCCCCGGCAGGTTCGCTGTTCAGGAGCGAATCGGTCTCCATAGGCGGCGGCAGCATTGCGGAGGCGGCTCCCCTGGCCCTGGGCAGGCTGGCGGCGGACTCGTTCACCCTGACCCTGGCGCGGGACGAGGAGACAGGCTGGCTTGAGGAAAGCGTCCTGCTGCAGACCGACCTGGATCTTGCGGGCGGGGAGATAGCCCTTGCCGGAAAAGGCCCGTGGCTGCGCGAGGTGGAGCTGCGCACGGAACATGCCGCAAGGGGAAATCTCATCCTTGCGGCCTCGCCGGTTTCCGGCGGAAGGCTGATCCTGTCCGGTCCGGTTCCGGCAACCGCGCCACTGCGGGGCGAACTCGACTGCCGCATCGACGGCGTTTCCGTGAAAGCGGTATCCGGGCTTCTGGCCGGCCTTGTCGCCCGCCTGCCGGAAGAGGGCCGGATAGACGCGGCAGGCCGGATTGTCCTGCCGGGCCCCGTGTTCCGCGGCCGGGCCGGGATCACGGGTCTTGTGGCCGGCAGCAGGGAGGATGCGAGTTCAATCGCGGTGGAGAGCCTTGATCTCGAACAGGTGGTCTTCGACCCGTCGGCGCCCCTCCTGAGCGTGGCCGACGGCGTGGCGCGCGGGGCAGTGGTGAGAATAAGGAAGAGCGAGGGCAAGACGAGCCCGCGGCGGCCATGGCGCAGGAAGGACACGCCGATCAGAAGCGGCCGGCTGCGCCTTGCCGATTGCGCCGTGATCATGGAAGACAACACCGTGGATCCGCCCCTGACCCTGCGTTGCGATATCGGCGAGGGAGAGGTGTCGAACATCGGCCGTCTGACCGCCATAAACGCAAGCGGCCGGGTGAGCGTCGATGTCGGCGGCGGGCAGGGTTCGGGCGAACTCGCCGGGCTCAGAATCGCCGGGCTCAGGGTAAACGGCGAGGACGAGTTCGGCATCACCTTTTCCCTGAAAGGGATGGAGCTTGCGCCGCTGTCGCCCTATCTCTACCGCCTCGCCGCCTTCGCCCTGAAACAGGGCGAAGGCGACTGGCATGGCCGCATCAGCCTGCGGCGCGGCCTCATCACCGCCGACACCCGCATGGTCCTGCGCGGCCTTGCGCCCGTGGCCGGGCCGGACTGCCGTTTCGACCCTGACCTCGCCCTGGCCCTGCTGCTTTCCCCCGAAGGCGCAGTGGAACTCGCCATGCCGTTTGCGGCAACGGCAAACCGGGATTTCAGCCTCTACGGCGTCATCGGCAAAAAGCTCCGCACCCTGCTGCTGCGCAGTTCAGTGGTGCCCTTTTCCCTGCTCGCCGGGCCGGACGGACGCTTTCCGGACGAGTTCATCCGCTTTGCCCCGGGCTCGGCGGCAATAGAGGAGGACGGGATGGAAAACCTGGAACTCCTGGCCCGGGCCATGAAGAGAAGACCGGCCATCGGCATAAGCGTCCGGGGCAGCGGCCCGCTGCTCGAAACCGCAGACGGCGGCCGGGTCGATCTGGCCCGGGAGAGGGCCGCGGCAGTGGTGCAATTTCTCCACGACCGGGGTATAGATTACTCTCGCCTGAGAACAGCGGCCGGCCCGGACGAACTCGGCGGGGAACTCCTCGACCGGCCGCCGGACCGGGCGGACCTGGACATATTCGTGCTCAATGGGGAGGACGGCAATGGAACAGCTTACGCAACTGATGAAGGACTGCCGCAGTTACCGCAGGTTCAATGAGAAACGGCAGATCACGGAAGCGGAACTCGAGGAGCTGGCCGGGCTGGCCCGTTACGCCGGATCGGCCAGAAACGCCCAGCCCCTGCGTTTTCTCCTGGTGACGTCGGCGGAGTACCGGGACCGGCTCTTCCCCCTGCTCGGCTGGGCCGGGTATCTGACCGACTGGAAGGGGCCGGAACCGGGCGAACGCCCCACCGCCTATATCGTCTGCCTGGCCGACCGCGGCATCACCGGAGATCCCGCCTTCGACCTCGGAATCGCAAGCCAGAACATCCTCCTCGCCGCCACCGCCCGGGGCCTCGGCGGCTGCCGCATCGCCTCGTTTTCCAGGGCAAAGGTGCAGGAACTGTTCGGCCTGGCGGAAAACCTCGATCCCATCCTGGTGATCGCCCTGGGAGAACCGGCCGAAGAGGTGGTCATCGAGAGAAGCAGCGATCCTTCCGACATAAAGTACTGGCGCGACGGGTCCGGCGTTCACCATGTGCCCAAGCTCGGCATCGAAGACCTCATCGGCGGCCGTTTCTGATGCTGCGCCCGCCCCACAGCCGCTACCGCCGCCTCCACGTCTACCACCTGTCGCTCGCCGCCATGCCGGAGATCGATGACCCGGACTACATCGGCGGCTGGCTCGAGGACGGCACCGCCATCCTCTTCTTCCACGCCGACCGCGACCGGGAGATCAAAGGGCTGTGCCGAGAAAAAGGCTGCCAGGTCATATACCAGGCGGAAATGGACTACGAGGACTGGGAAGCGGGACTCGCGGTGGAGAGTTTTTCCTGCGGCGGGCTGACCTTCTCCCCGGTATGGGAGAAAAGCGGGGCCGACATCGTGATCGATCCCAGCGTGGTCTTCGGCAGCGGCTTTCACCCCTCGACCCGGCTCGCCATCGAGGGCATGTGCGACCTGCTCGCCCAGCGGCCCGGGATCGAAAGCATGCTCGACCTCGGCTGCGGCACCGGGATCCTCGCCGTTGCCGCGGCTAAAAAGGGCGTCAGGCGAATCACCGCCCTGGACAACAATCCCCTCGCCTGCCGGGTGGCGGAAAGGAACGCGGCCGCGAACCGGACGGAAATAACCGTGATCGAGGCCGACCTGCGCAAAGACGAGCCGGACGCGGAGGTCGACCTGCTGGTGGCCAACCTCTACCACGCCCTGCTTGTCGAGCTGTTCGGCAGAAAATGGTTCTGGCGGCCGCGATTCCACCTGATAGCCGGGTTCATCCCGGCCATGGAGGAGGAACTGCTCGCGGCCCTGCCCGATCCGCCGCCGCGCTTCCTCGACCGCAGGCGGCAGGACCGCTGGTGCATGTGGCTGCTTCAGTCCCCGTCATCCTGAGGACCGGGCATGTCCCCCTCGCCGGGGATAAGGCCGATGACGGCCGGAACCACCGCGATGGCGGCGAACGGACCGAGGACGATGAAAAGGGCAAAGGCGAAAAGAGCGCAGGCGGTCTCCGCGGCAGCCCTGAACACCGCAGCCGCGCTCCGGGGCGGATGGGATGTCCTTTCAGCTATCTGAAGCGTACTCATAACTCCCTCCTCCGGCTCAGGCGGCCATGCCGCCGCCCGCGCCGCTGTCTTCCCCTTCCATCCTCTCCGGGCCGACGCCGACAAGGCCGTTTGCGAGAAAGGCGGTGCACTGCTTGCGCCGTTCCAGCGGGCAGTCGGCCACGTTCCAGCACGGGGTGTATCTGAGAAGTTTCTTTATCCCGGCGATGCTTATGCCCTTTTCATGGATCATGCTCCGCAGACACTGGATCCAGTTGATATCGTCGAGGGTGAAGTAGCGCCACTTACCCTTGCGGACCGGGTGGATCAGGTTCTCGCGCTCATAGATACGCAAGGTCCGGGGATGGACCTCCAGCATCCTCGCTGCGGTGCCGATGGTGAAAACCGCCTTGTCTGCACTGATCATGATCCCACCTCCCTCCTTTTCATCACGGCCCGCCGCAAAACCGGGCCGGGCGGGCCGCGCTTTCTGAACCGTCAATGGCCGCCGTTCGTGACGAACACCCGGGCGAAAAACCTCTCGCCCAGGAGCACGCCGGCGCAGGCGATGCCGATGCCGCCCGCCACCACCAGGAACTCGGCCAGGGACGGCGTGTAACTGAAACAGGCGGGCTCGCCGACCATCCCCTGGAACACCGGGGGCATCTGTCCGGCGACCACCAGATCGTAACGCTGGAAGAAAGCGCCAACGAGGACCATGAGCGCGGCCACGGCGCAGGCCTGGATGTTCCTGAACCTGTCACCGATGAGGATGAACAGGGGCACGGCCATGCCCACAACCACCTCGAAACCCCAGAAGTTAACGGCCAGGGGGCCGTTCAGAAGGGCTCCGGCGCTCATGCGGGCCGACTCCGAGCCGCCGGCAAAAATGGCTATGAACTTCCAGACCGTGGAAACCGCGAGCAGGAACAGGAGCAGGGCCATGACCTTGGCCGCGCCGCGCACGCCGTCCATGTTCACCCGGTCAGGCTCGAGGCCGCGCAGGGCAAAGGAAAGCCAGGTGGCAAGGATTATCACCGCCGCGCCGCACATGAAGGCGGAGGCGAGAAAGTAGACGGGAAGCTGAGAGCCGTACCAGTAGGGCCGGGCCGCGAGCGTCGCGAAAACCGCGCCCAGGTTGGTGTTGGCCATGACCTCGGCCAGGCCGCCGGCCACGCCAAGCCCCAGGGCAAGACGGAACCGGCCGGTCATTATCAGAAAAAACTCCACCAGCATGAACCCGACCGCCATACCGTACAGGGTGCCCATCCACCAGATGTTGGAATTGAGATTGGGGCTTATGATGTTGTAGATTGCCAGACGCCACGGATTCTCAAGCTCGAGCCCGATGATGAAGAAGGCCGAAACAATGGTGACGATAGACAGGAAAACCATGCGGTTGGCCAGGGGCGCCATGCGGTTGCCGCCGAATATGTGGCTCAGGACCGCGAGCAGACAGAGCCCGGTTGAGCAGATGGCGAAAAACGCATATCCGCTTATAAGCAGCCCCCAGGGCATCTCGCGGAAATTGGCATAGGCATGATGGTGCCCTTCGACAAAGGCATAGAGCCCCGCGCCCATACCGGCCGCGGCCATAAGCAGGAAAAGGGCGAGAAGCCTGTTTTCCTTTACGCCGCGGGCCAGGGGTTCCTCTACTGCTCCAAGCCCGGTAACCGGAGCGGTGATGCTGACCTCGTTTGCCATCTTGATCCTCCTTTCCTCTCATTCAGGTTTCCGTTCACCCGCCCTGAAATCACCGTGTCAACAGGGCGGGGCATCCTTCCTGTCGCGAAGATAGAGCAAGGCGCATGCCACCTGCGGCGCCTGCCCGGCCCCGCGAACCGCGGTCCGGCCGCAAAGGCGCGTGGAATATGGAAAGCCTGATTTTACGAAAGGGGAAAGGACGGAACGCCGCTGAGTTACAGCGCTCCTTTTATATGGAAACGCAGGCGCATAACGCGCCTGGAATCGGAATTACGCAGGACGCACAATGCGCCCGTTGCCGCAGGCAGGGCGTTCTCACTGACAGTGCCGTGACCGCCATCCCCGCCTGCTCCGCTTTTTCCGGGAATCGGGGATGAACAAAAAAAAACCGGGGCAGGAATACCCGCCCCGGCGCGCTTGCGAATCAAGCCGTCCCCGGATTCAGGTCAGTGACCGGAACGGGCGGCCTCCCCGCCGCCCATCTCCCGCATGTAGCCCTTGACGCCGATATGGCAGAGGGTGCAGCGGGTGTTCGAGGCAAAGGCGGTGTCGCCGTCATGGCATGCGCCGCAGTATTTGCCCTGGTACAGGGACTCCATGGTGAAATCGTCCCTGCTTTCAGCCTGACCGGTCTCCATCTCGAAGATTTCGTCGTGGCAACTGTCGCACTCGAGCCCGGCCCCAGCCACGTGGACCTTGTGGTCAAAGACCACCGCCTTGACCGGTTTGGTGAAGATGATACGGCCGCCGTCCTCCTCGTCACCGCCGTGGGCCACGGCCGCGGCAAGGATGACGGAAACGGCCACCGCCAACAGGCCTGCAAATCTGCTCTTGTCTTTCATGATCTCCGCACCTCCGTGGCTTCAGGCGTTCACGTAGTAGACATTGGGAAGCGCCCCGGTTTCCGGCCGCAGCACCCATACCGTCCGTTCAGGGGCATGGATTATCTGATACAGCTCGCTCGACGTGTCGGTCAGATCGCCGAAAACCCGCACATGCGCGGGGCAGGCCGCGGCGCAGGCGGTCAGCTTCTCCCCCCTGGACAGACGGGTGTCGAAGCAGAAATTGCACTTGTCCACCGCCCTGATCTCCTCGTTGAAGTAACGGGCGTTGTAAGGACAGGCCGCCATGCAGGTCTTGCAGCCGATGCACTTCTTGATGTCCATCATCACGATGCCGTTCTTCTTGTCCTTGTAGGTGGCGGTAGTCGGACACACGCGCACACAGGGAGGCCGGTTGCAGTGGTTGCACAGCACCGGCATGAAGATGGTCTCCTCCTCGTCCGGGCCGATGACGTGACGGCGCTCGAGAATGGTGGTGCGGAAACCGTATTCAGGCACGTGATTTGTGCGGACGCAGGCCTCCTTGCAGCGCTCGCAGTCAATGCAGCGGTTCTGCCGGATGACCATGCTGTAATGCGGACGGTACGGGAACTTTCCCGCCTCCGGAACCGGCCCCGCCCCGCCGGATGCGTTGCGGACCGAAGTCAGGGAGAGGACCGAGCCGCCGAGAAACACCCCGGTGACGGCCAGGCCGAATTTAAGGAACTTTCTGCGCTCCTCCAGGGGAACCCCATCAACCCCCTCGTTCTCCATTTGTTCAAGCTTCGAGATCTTCATGCCAAACCTCCCGGATTATTCGACGTTCCGGCGTGTCCGGAGCATCAATATTCTGAAGGCCGGGATCATTCCCGGCCCCCCTGCGGCTGGTGAAAATCTGTCAGACTCTGATACCTCTGGAGCGCGACAGTAACTGCCCCCATCAAAGGGGAATCATCAGTTACAATTATTATTTGATATTAAAATTTCGGGTTTTATTTTATTTTTTATATACGCCCTGTCAAGCTATTTCTGCCTTCACCGCCTGCTGTACGGGCTTTTTCCAAGGTGCCGCCATGAGCAAACCGCCATCAAGCAAAGCCCCCGCCCGGCCGGAATCCCAAAGGCGCGACCCCGCCGCCCCGGACCCGGAGCTTGTCGTAGAAAACGCGCCCGACGGGATCATAACCGTTGACCGCCGGTTCAGGATCACCTCCTTCAACCGGGCCGCGGAAGAGATAACCGGATGCAGGCGGGAAGACGCGCTGGGAAAGAAGTGCGCCGATATCATCGCCTCAAGCCTGTGCGGCCGGGAATGCGCCGTTGCCGCAAGCATGCGCAGCGGCGCTCCCACCGCGGCCATGCCGGCAACCCTGGCCGGGGGGCCAAACGGCGCGGCCGTTGCCGCGAGCATCAGGGCGGCCCCGCTCCTCGACCGCGAAGGCCGGCTGGCCGGGGGGATAGAATTCATCCGGAGGGCTGTCCAGGCAGGCCGCCAGGCCAGCAGGCCGCCGCGAAAACATTCATTCCGGGAGATCATCAGCAGAAGCCCGGCGATGCAGCGGCTTTTCACCATCCTGCCCGAGATCTCCAGAAGCGCAAGCAACGTCCTCATCCTCGGGGAGTCCGGCACCGGCAAGGAGCTGTTCGCCCGGGCGATCCATGCGGAAAGCGGCCGGGCCGCAGGCCCGTTCGTGGCCGTCAACTGCGGGGCCCTGCCCGAGACCCTTCTCGAAAGCGAACTCTTCGGTTACCGGGCCGGGGCCTTCACCGACGCCCGTCACGACCGCGCCGGCCGTTTCGCCGCAGCCAGGGGAGGGACCATATTCCTCGACGAGATCGGCGACATTCCGCCATCACTGCAGGTGAAACTCCTGCGGGTGCTCCAGGAAAAAAGCTACGAACCGCTGGGCGCAGACGAGCCGGTGGAGGCGGACGTGCGGGTGATCGCGGCGACCAACCGCGATCTCGCGACCCTGGTGGAAAAGGGCACATTCAGGGACGATCTCTACTACCGGCTCAACGTGGTGAGGATCACCCTGCCGCCGCTGCGGGAACGGCGGCAGGACATCCCGCTGCTCTGCGACCACTTCGTCAAGAAATTCGCCGCAAACCTCGGCAGCGAGGTCACCGGAATCTCGGACGACGCCCTGTCGGTGCTAATGCGTCACGACTTCCCCGGAAACATCAGGGAACTGGAGAACATCATCGAGTACGCCTTCATCCTCTGCCACAGCGGCCTGATCGGCCGCGAGCACCTGCCGGAGCCGTTCAGCGACGGGGCAAAGGGAAAGAAGAAGCGCCCCCCGGCAGCAACCCGGACCCTGGCCGAGGCGGAAAGGGATCACATCATCCGGGCCCTGGAGAGAAACGGATGGAAACGGATGGCGACCTGCCGCGAACTGGGCATATCAAAGGACACCCTGAGGCGCAAGATACTCCGCTATGGAATAACTCCGCCCGGTGGCGGGTAACTCCCTGAATCCGTGGGCGTTTGAAAACGGGCAGGCGCGCGGAGGCCGCGACAATGTGTTCCAACCCCGCGGCCAACGAAAATCACGCCTGCGGCCTGTCCGGGCAAGCGTGATTCCGCATACAACCTTGCGCGTCCTGAACGCGGCTTGCCGACGCCGCAGGGCCGCCACGGATTTCAGGAAATCATCAACTGGTCTCCGCGGCCGGCCCCTTCCTGTCTCCGGCGGCTTCCCGCCTTTTCTTCTCCTCCCTCATCCGGCGCAGCTCCTGTCCCATGGCCCGGTCAAAGGCAGCCTCGCAGCTCTTGCGCACATCATCCGGACACTCCCTTATCTCCCAGCATGGGGCGAGTTCGAGCAGCCTTTTTATTCCCGGTATGCTTATGCCCTGCTCATGGATCATGGCCCGGATACAGCGGATCCAGACGAGGTCGTTGTCGGAGAAGAGCCTGCGCCGGCCGTGGACCTCCGGCCTCACCAGCCCCTCGGCCTCATAGATACGCAGGGTGCGGGGATGAACGTCAAGAATCCTGGCCGCCACTCCGATGGGATAGATGGGAGTATCCGGCCGGATCGGTTGCACTTCCTTTTTCTTTCTGCCAGCCACTTTCTTTATTCTCACTCCTCGTCAAGCTGTCTCCCGCGCCGCAGGGCCGGTCCCGGAAAAAAAGCGGGAAACCGAGGCCGCGACAGGCCAGGGTTTCCCGCAAGGCAGGCAGAGCCCCGAGGACAACAAGCCCGGAGCCGGCAGTCTCAGTGTTCCTCGGACAGATGTCCGCGGAAAAGCCGTTCGCCCATGAGAAAGCCCATGGAGCAGAGACCAAAGCCGCCAAGGGTGACCATCACCTCGTGCAGCGAGGGGGTATAGGAAAAAAGATGCGGCAGGTCGACCACGCCGAGCCCGTGGAAATGGGGCACGATCTGGCCGACCACCACAAGATCGTAACGCATGAAGAAGATGCCGACGATACCCGCGGCAGAGGCGTAGAAGAGCGCCTTCATGTTGGAGGCCCGCACCGCGAGGATGATGACAAAGGGCAGCAGCATGCCGAGAAAGACCTCGCCGACCCAGAAGTTTATGGCGTAGGGCCCCTTGACCAGGGCCATCATGGCCTCGTATTTCCCCGGCGGATGGCCGCTGATGCCTGAGATCATCTTCCAGGTGGTGAAGAACATGATCACCGCAATCAGGGTCGCGCCGAGCTTGGCGGTGGAGGTCAGCGAGCTCTCGAGCGTCGCGCTCATCTTCCAGCCGTTGGCCCGGTAGCCCAGCCAGGTGAAGAAGATCACCGCGGCGCAGCCCGACATCATCGCCGAGGTGATGAAGTATATGGGCATGTAGGGACCGTGCCAGAACTCGCGGCCGCCCAGCAGGCCGAAAACCGCGCCGAGGTTGCTGTGAGCCGCGACGCCGGCGATTACGCCGAGGAGGCCGAACATGCCGGCCCGCTCGTGTTTGCCCATCTGCAGGAGGGCGAACTCTATCAGCATGAAGAAGAGATAGGCTCCGTACAGGGTGCCCATCCACCAGATATTGGAGGTTATGTTGGCGGAAAGCATGTTGTACACCGGCATCCGCCAGGGATTCTCGATCTCGAAACCGATGACCAGGAAACCGGAGATTATGGTCACGATGGCCATGAAGACCGAGCGCTTGGCAATGGGCTTGAAGCTGTCCACATTGAACACGTGGCCGATGGACGACACAAGGCACAGGCCGGTGGAGGTGACGACGAAGAAGACATAGGTGGAGATGAGAAGCCCCCACGGAACCTCGCGGGTCACGCCGTAGGCGTGTTCATGGCCCACGATCAGGGCGTGCAGCCCGAAGGCGATGCCGGCCGCGGCAAACAACGCCGACAGCAGCACGGCCAGGTTGTAGGGTCTGGATGTCGCGGCCTCGAGGCCGCCGGCCTGGGGGATGACGCTGGCGAGAAACTTGTTCATGGCTTGTCTCCTTTGCTGACTGGGATCTCTTGAACCTCGGCTCAACCGACCACCGGCAACGGCTCTCTCCTTCCCCTTGCCAAACGGTCGGGCGCCGGACCGCCGCCCCGCACAGGCGGCCGCGCCGGCCGTTACCACAATCATCATTTATCCCTCGATACCGCAGAGGAGGCGGCCTGCAGGAAGATGCAGGCCGTATGTCATAAAAAAAGCCCTTTACAAGACGCCGGCTGCGGACCGCCGCCGGCATGGAAATACAGCCACGCCTGGGAAAACGGCAAACACCTCCGCCGCCTGACATAACCATTCAAACAACGGGGATGATAATATTTTTAAAAATTGAAATTGTCAAATAAAAAGAATATTGCTTATCCCCATAAAAAGCCGGATTTGATTCTGGAATGCCCCTGCCGCCTCAGGATGATTCCGTCATGACCCCACGCATGCGCGCAAGGATTTCCATGTGGCCACGCTCCTCTTCCGCCAGGCGGAAAAACAGGGAAGCGATTCCGGAAGGGCTCTGCGCCGCCATGCGGACGTACAGGTCCAAAGCGGTCAGCTCGATTCCCATGGCCGCGTCGATGAGGGCGGCGGGATCGGCGAGCAGCGGCCGCAGCCCGGCGGCGATATCGGCCGCGGGCGCGCCACCCTCGCCCGGGCCTGCGGCCAGGTTCCCCCCTTCAGCAGCCCCTTGAAAAACTACTGCGCTTGATGATTCTGCGTCAAAATCCGGCTCAAAATGCTCATTTACTCCATGTAAACTGCGCTTTTTCGCCGGATTTTTCCTTGCCTCATCCGCGCTCGCTACGTTTTCCAACGGGCTGCCAGGCTCCCTGCCCTCTTTTCTCATCCAGGCGGACAGCTTCGCGATGTGACCGTCTTCCATGGCGGCAAGCCTTTCAAGCAGGCTGCCCGTTTCCCCTGCCGCCTCTCCGGCCAGGGAAAGATAAAGCTCCTTCAGGGCCGTCTCCATGCCCAGCGCCATGTTCAGGACGTCGGCCGTCCCGTCCACCGCCTCGAGCAGGCGCAGGCCGGCGTCGGGCGGGCCGGCAAGGGTCACGCCGCGGTACGCCTTTATTCCGCCTTTGAGGTTTATCACCCGGGCGAAACCGCGGCCGGAGAGATACCGGGCCGCGGCCTGGCTGCGGCCGCCCACCGCGCAGTAGACCACGACCGGGATGCCTGGAGAGAGCTCACCGGCGCGGGCCGGCAGTTCGGCAAGGGGGATCAGGACAGCGCCGGGGATATGGCCGCGTTCGTACTCGGCCGGCTGCCGCACGTCCACGAGCCGGTAATTCCCCTCTCCGGTCCTCTTCCGCCATTCATCAAGGCCGCCGGCCTGCATCACCTCGACCGGGGCGAACATCCTGCCGATCTCGAAGCCCATCCATCAACCTCATTGAAGGAGAAATCCCCAACCCGCAAGAAAAAAAGGGAACAGCCGGTCAGGCTGTTCCCTCCCAGTATACCAGCACAACAGGGGAAGATCACATGAAGCTGCCGTAGCCGGAAAGCTGGCCCGCATACACCAGGGCGAAGCGGATCACCAGGCCGCCGATCAGCACCATCACCGCGCTGGCGTTCATGAGGAACTTGCCGGAGGCGGTGAGTTCATGGGAGTGCTCGCCGCTGACTTCGAGAAACTTGAGGACAATGGCGAGCGGCAGGACTATCCCCAGGGTGACGATGCTGAGGAAGTAGGGGAAGAACTGGTGCGAGGCGGTGAAGAAAGGCATGATCGCGTTGCGGTGCACCGCGTCCGAGGTGTAATGACCGTAGAAGAGCAGCAGCAGCACCATGATCTCGGCGAATATCAGCCAGATGTCGACCTTGGTGAAGAACAGTTTGACCTCGTTCTTGCGGGCCATGATGATCATCAGCGCGGTGCCGGTGCTCATGCCGCTGACCAGGAACAGCACCGGCAGGATGGCCGAGTTCCACAGCGGCCGGGCCACGAAGGTGCTGAGCAGGATGCCGGTGTAGATGGTCAGCATGATGCCGAAGACAAAGTTGACCCGCGCAAGTTTCAGGAGATAGGGCCGCATGGCATCGGCGACTCTCTTGAAGAAGCCGTCCTTCATCTCCGCCTTGAGCTCGTCGGGAATGGCGGCAAAGGCGTAGAGGATCATCGGCGGATAGATGAGCACCAGGATCCACGATCCCCAGCTCATGGGAGACAGGGGTTTGAAGGTCAGGTAGAACCAGTACATGTGGCTCTTGAGTTCAAGGTCGAGGAACAGGAAGAACATCCCCACCGAGAGCAGGATCGGTGCGATGAGCGGTATCCGCCAGCAGCAGGGCTGGTCCCTAGGCACGACCTTGCCGGGACGGAGGTTGGCCACCGCGCTCATGGTCATGAGCCCGCCGGTGAGGCCTCCGAGAAAAAGGTAGATGGCGACCCGCCAGTCCCATATGTGCAGGGTCGGGAAGGTGATGGCGTTGGCGCCGGTAATGGTCAGTTCCATGATCCTCCCTCCTTACGATTTCCTGGGAAACTGATTGATGTAATAGACGTTCGGCCTGGTGCCGGCCGCCTTTTTCAGCACCCGGTAACTGTTCTCCCGCAGGATGAGGCTGACCTCGCTGTTGGGATCGTCGAGGTCGCCGAATATCCTCGACCTGCCGATGCAGGTGGCCACGCAGGCCGGCTTCTTGCC
>JALWTY010000192.1 GCA_026993265.1 Desulfobacterales bacterium | reverse complement strand
CAAGATCGCCATCGAGGTCTGTGACGGCGTGCTCATCCACTCCCTCATCGGCAACCTCAAGCCCGGCGACATCCCGGCCGATGTCCGGGTCAAGGCCATCGACACCCTGGTCGAGCACTACTTTGTCAAGGACAACGTCATCCAGGCCGGCTATCCGCTCGACATGCGTTACGCCGGTCCCCGCGAGGGCCTGCTCCACGCCACCTTCCGCCAGAACTACGGCGTCAGCCGGATGATCATCGGCCGCGACCACGCCGGCGTGGGCGATTTCTACGGCCTGTTCGAGGCCCAGGAGATTTTCGACCGCATCCCGCAGCCCGAGGATCCGGGCAAGCGCCTGCTCTGCACCCCGCTCAAGATCGACTGGACCTTCTACTGCTACAAGTGCGACGGCATGGCCAGCCTCCGCACCTGCCCGCACACCAAGGAAGACCGCGTCATCCTCTCCGGCACCAAGCTCCGCAAGGCCCTCTCCGAAGGCGCCGAGATTCCGGATCACTTCGGCCGCGAGGAGGTTCTGGTCATCCTGCGTGAGTACTACGAGAACCTCACCGAGAAGGTCGAGATCAAGATGCAGGGCGCCGCTTCCGGTGATCAGATGAAGTAATCCTTTCACAAGGACTTTGCTTTTTGCCAAGGAGACGCCCGGTCCGGGCGTCTCCTTTTTTTTGCCTTGATTCCGGATAAGGATTCGGGCTTTTTGCGCGCGAGGAGAAACTCCATGGAAAAGGTAAAGGTAGGGCTTGGCGCGAGATCGTACGATATCGTCATTGACAGCGGGGTCCTCGACCGGGCCGGGGAGGGCGCGGCCGGAGCGGTTGCGGCGGGCCGGTTTTTCATCATCGCCGACGACCGGGTCGCGGAACTGTATGGCGGCCGTCTGCTCGCCTCGTTCGGGGCGGCCGGCGTCAGGGCGGAGCTGGTCAGCTTTCCCCACGGCGAGGAGAGCAAGAATCTCGCCACCATCGCCTCCCTGGCGAGCGAACTGGCCCGCCGCGGCGCGGACCGGAAAAGCTGCCTCGTCGCCCTGGGCGGCGGGGTCACCGGCGACATCACCGGCTTCCTCGCCGCCTGCTACATGCGGGGGATAGACTTCGTCCAGGTGCCGACCTCGCTTCTCGCCCAGGTTGACAGCTCGGTGGGCGGCAAGACCGGGGTGGACATCCCCGAGGGCAAGAACCTGGTCGGCGCCTTCTACCAGCCGCGGGCGGTTTTTATCGACCCGCTGGTGCTCGCCGGTCTGCCGGACAGTGAGTTTCTGAACGGCATGGCCGAGGTCATAAAGTACGGGATCATCCGGGACCGGGATTTCTTCGATATGCTCGGACGCGAACGGGAGAGGATTTTAGCCCGTGTCCCCGAGTCCCTCGTTCCGGTCATCCGGCGCTGTTGCGAGATCAAGGCCGAGGTGGTAGCCGCGGACGAGCGGGAAGGAGACCTGCGCCGCATCCTGAACTTCGGCCACACCATCGGCCACGCGGTGGAAGCGGCGAGCGGCTTCGCCATCGCCCACGGCAGCGCGGTGGCCATGGGCATGGTGGCCGCGGCCCGGATCGCGGTGGCGGGCGGCCATCTGTCTGAAGATGAGGCCGGGGAGATCCGGAACCTGATAGCCGCCTTTGGCCTGCCGGTGGATATCCCGGCGGAACTCGACCGTGAGGAGATAAAAAAATACCTGCTTACCGACAAGAAGACCGTGGGCGGCCGGGTGTTTTTCGTCCTCCCCCGCAGCATCGGCGAGGTTTTTATGACAGCGGACGTCCCTGATCGGGATGTCGGCTTGGTCCTGGGAGAGACCACCCCGTAACAAGGCCGCATCGCGGCCTTGTTACGGGGCGGAAGGCAAAAGGCAAAAGGCAAAAGTGAAAAGTAAAAAATATCGGCAGGTTGCGAGTCAGGCATTTTGTGCCTTCGGTGCTGTTTGGAGACGGGAACCGGGGGCCGTGATGCCTGGCCGCGGTCATTCGATGAGCCTGAGGTAGTCCTCCACCTGGGACGCCAGTTCGCGGTCGTCGATTAGCAGGGAGAGTTCGTGGTTGTGGCCCAGGGCCGCGCCGGTGAGGTTGTGGCTGCCGATCACCGTGTACCGGTGGTCGAAGACCATGGCCTTGACGTGGGTGGTGGTGCGGGGAGAGTCGAAATTCACCTCGATCCCGGCCCGTTTCAGCCTGGCCGCGGTCCTGCGGTTCTCCTTGTTGAGCTTGTCGTTGTAGTCGGAACGCTCCAGCATCACCCGGACCTCCACCCCGCGCCTGCGGGCCGCGATCAATGCCCGGACCAGCCGGGCGGCGCGGCCTTTCTTGCTGCCGAGCTTGAACAGGTACATGACGCAGTGTATGGAGCGCTGCGCCCTGCCGGACAGGGAGATGAGCACCGGAAAGAGCTCCTTGTCCGCGAGCAGCATCACCTGGCCCGGCCGGGTGATGATCGTCCTCGTTGCCTCGAGGGTGGTCTTTTTGAGGTTGCTCTTGCCCCGGAACCTTATATAGGGACGGATGGCGGCCAGGGTCAGGGGGCCGATGGAGCCGGCCGCGAGCAGGTCCTCCGGCCGGGTGAAGGGGCCGTGACGCCGTCTCAGGCTGACGATGTCCCGGGCCCGGTCCGGGCCGATGAAGGGCAGCCGGGCAAGCTCTTTCGCGGTGGCGGTGTTGACGTTGATCCGGCCGGACAGGGCCGCGGCCGCCGGGCGGGGAGAGAGGCAGATAAGGATGGCGATGACGACCGCCGCCAGTATGCGCCCGGCCCTTGCCCTCATCCCTCAGGCCACCACGGCGCGCCTATGCGGCGGATGAAGTTGAAACCGCCGCCGAGCACCAGGCTGCGGTATCCCTCGGGCCGGCTGTCGAGCACCCTTTTCGCCTCGTAGGAGCGGGTGCCGGCGTCGCAGATGATGATGAGCTCCTTGTCCGTGGGCAACTCGGCGCAGCGTTCCCGGATCTCGATGTAGGGGATGCCGATCCAGCGGCCGCCGAACTTCTTCAGGAAAGGCTCCACCTCCACCGGGTGGCGGATGTCCAGGGCCACCCAGTCAGGCCGGGAGTCCATGTCGTCCATCCAGGCGAGGAAGTCTTCCACGGATACGGTGCGCAGCCGTCCGGCCGCCTTGTTGCCGGCCACGTTGGCGGTGGCGTTGAGGGCGTCGAGGGCGGTGGCGAACGGCGGGGCGTAGGCCATCTCCAGGTTGCTGAACTCGTCGATGGTGGCCCCTCTGGCGATGGGACCGCAGGCGGCGTCGATGCGGGCGAGGATGCCGTCGCCCATGGGGCCGAATCCCTGGAGGCCGAGAACCCGGCGGCTTGCGCGGTCAAAGACCATCTGCAGGGGGATCACGGTCTGTTCGGGAAAGAAGTGGGCCCGGTCCGACTGGGCGGAATAGGCCACGTCGGCGTCGAATCCCCCGGCCAGCGCCGCTTTCAGGGTGAGCCCGGTCGCGCCGACGCAGACGTCGAACGCCTTCATGATGAACGAGCCGACAAAGCCGGGGAAACGGCTGGCCTGCCCGGCGATGTTGTCGGCCACCACCCGGCCCTGGCGGTTTGCGAGCGAGCCCAGGGGCGCGTATCCCTTGCGGCCGGAAACCAGATTGACAATTTCGACGCAGTCGCCTGCGGCGTAGATGTCTGGGTCGGAGGTCTGCATCCTTTCGTTGACCACGATCCCGCCCCTGGGCGAGGTGAGCAGCCCGGCCTCGCGGGCCAGTCCGTCGCGGGGCCTGACGCCTGCGGCCATGATGACGATATCGCAGTCGATGGTCCGCTCGCCGGTCTTGACCCGGGCGGCGCGGCCGGAATCGCCCGCGATTATCTCCTCCACTCCCTCGCCGGTGTGGACCGTGACCCCGTTTCTTTCCATCGCGCTTTTCAGCATCAGGGCCATGGGCCGGTCGAGGAGGTTGGGAAGAAGCTGGTCCATGAACTCCACCAGGGTGGTCTCCACCCCCCAGAGATCGGCGAAGGCCTCGGCCATCTCGATGCCGATGGCGCCGCCGCCGATGACCACCGCCTTTTCCACCCGGCCGCGGGCCAGCTC
>JALWTY010000191.1 GCA_026993265.1 Desulfobacterales bacterium | reverse complement strand
CTTCAGCGGCGGCAGCGGCGTCTTTTCCCTGCGCCACGCCACGGCCGAAGACGTCACCCTGGGAATATCATCGGCCTCGCCGTCGGCCCCGTACTCCTGCGTTCAGGGCGGGGCTGCGGCAAGCTGCGTCATGACCTTTCACGACGCAGGCTTCGCCTTCACCATTCCCGACCAGACTGCGGGCCGGGATTCGGCCGCCATCACCATCGCCGCGGTGAGAAAGGATCTGGTCACGGAGAAATGCGTGCCCGCCTTTGCGAACCGCAGCGAGAACGTCGATTTCTGGTCCACATACCTGAATCCGGCCACAGGCACCATGCAGATGACGGTGAACGGGACCGCGATCGCCACCTCCTCTCCCGGAACCCCGGTGCCGCTCACCTTCGACGCGAGCGGCGAATCCACCATCGTGGTCAACTACCCGGACGCGGGCGCGGTGTCGCTGTCCGCAAGTTTCACCGGCACCGGGGCCGAGGCCGGGCTCGTACTCACCGGCAGCGACGACTTCGTCTCATCCCCGGCCGGACTGTGCGTCGAGGCCACAGGAACAAACAGCGACTGCGCAAGCGGCGACGCCAACTGCACCGTCTTTACCGCGGCCGCAAACCCGTTCGCACTGCAGGTAAAGGCGGTGGCCTGGGAGACGGCGGGCGAGGCTGACACCGATTTCTGCACCGGAAACCCAGTCACTCCCAACTACCAGGCCGCAGGCATCGCCATCAGCCACACCAAGATCGCCCCGGCCGGGGGAAGCGCCGGAACCATCGGCATAACCTCGTTCGACATGGCCGCGGCCGACAACGGCGTCCACACGATGAGCCAGAGCGTCAGCGAGGTCGGGGTGTTCCGCTTCACCGCCGATCCGCCCGCCTACGTCACCGCAGGCGACGTCATCCCGGCCTCGACCAGCAGCAACGTCGGCCGTTTCATCCCGGACAGGTTCACGGTCAGCATCGATCCCGACCCGCCGACCACGGCCGACGCCTGCCTTACCGGCAGCTTCACCTACCTGGGCCAGCCCTTCGGCTACACTGTCGCGCCCACCATCACCATCACCGCCCTTTCAGCGGCCGGCAACACCACGGTCAACTACGACTGCGGCGGGTTCTGGAAGTTTTCCTCCTCACCCTGGAGCATCAACTACAGCTACAGCGATTCCGCCGCCCCGGCCGCCCTCTCCCCGGCCAGCGCCACGGCCACGGACGCATCCGGCGGCGACAGCGACTGCAACGGCTCCGCCTCCGTAA
Organism: Desulfobacterales bacterium; assembly: GCA_026993265.1. GTDB lineage: Bacteria > Desulfobacterota > Desulfobulbia > Desulfobulbales > JAJRZW01 > JAJRZW01. The sequence goes on along the minus strand of JALWTY010000191.1, from coordinate 2,834 downwards.
TCCTGAACGATTCCTTCACCTACGCCCGGCCATCGCCCTCATCGCCGCTCGCTCCGTTCGCCTCTGCCATCGACCTGAGCATCCCGGCCACAGCCTTCACCGACAGCGACGGCGTCTGCTTCGATCCCGGCGCGGGCTGCGCCGGGATCGCCCGTTCCGCCATCAGCGGCGCAAACCTCGTCCACGGCCAGGGGCTTGCCGCCAACGCCTACGGCCCGGAAACCGCGACAAGCACGGACCCGCTCATCCTGCCGGTGTCGGTGCTCTCCTATGACGGCACGGCCTGGCAGGGAAACAGCAGCGACTCCTGCACCAGTGTCAACACAGCCAAGGGCACCGAGACCGGCATCACGGTCAATACGCCATCGTCTCCCCTGACCATGACCAACGGCAGCGGCGCAATCAGCCTCTACCCCACCGCCGACCCGGCCCCTCCCGGCGGCAGCGCGGAAATAATCCTCGATTTTCCGTCCTGGCTCGAGCCTGACCTGACGGTCGAGGCCTACTTCGGCATCTACCGCGGCAACGACCGGATCATAAACTGGCAGGAGGTGGTCAGGTGATATCAGAAGACAGAAGACAGAAGTCAGATGACAGAGGGTGCTCCGGGGAAGAAGCCGTGCGCCGGGCACTGCCTGCGCTCCTGGGCTTACAGGCGGCCGCCGTCCTTGACCGGAGCCATGGTCTTGACCCGGCGCAAGGCGCAAACCGCAGCCGCATTCTGTCCTCTGTCTTCTGTCTTCTGACTTCTGGCAAAGGTTTCACCCTCATGGAACTGGTGATGGTGATCGTCATCATCTCCATCCTCGCGGTCAGCGCCTGGATGGCCATGCCAAGAACCGACCTGAAGCTTGCCGCCGCGGTTGCGGACTTCCGCCAGGCCGTGCGCCACGCCCATCATCTGGCCATGACCAGGGAATACAAAGGAGCAACCGCGGCCTGGGGCATAAGCGTATCCGGCAACCGCTACACCATCGCCCGGGCCGACGGCTCCGAGACCGCGGAACCGGAGTACGTCAACCAGCCGCTTTCCGGCAACGCCGCAATCTCGGACGGCACGGTCCGCTTCAACGGCCTGGGCGAACCCATCGCCGCCTCCGGCGCGCCCCTTGCGACCGACACCACCTTCACCATCGGCCAGAGCAGGACAGTGATCATCCACGCCCAGACAGGTTATGCCGAGTAACAGGAGACAGGAGACAGGAGACAGAAGTCAGAATGCGGCTGTGATTTGCGCCTTGCGCCGTGGCAGCCCCATGCCTCCGGTCAAGACCGGCGGCCGCCAGGGGGGGCCGGGAGCGGGTGCGGAGCCCGGCGCACGGTCCCGGCGGGGAATGATTCTGTCCTCTGACTTCTGTCTTCTGGCTTCTGACAACGGCTTTAGCCTTCTCGAACTGGTCATGACCATCATCATCCTCTCCTTCATCTCGCTGATCCTGATTCCCCTGTTCAAATCGGTGACCAGCGGCGGGGACCCGGTGATCCGGGCCCGGGGCGTGGCCCTGGGGCAGGCGCTGATGGACGAGATCATGAACAAGAAATGGGACGAGAACACTCCCATGGGCGGAGGCCCGCTCAACACCACCGAAAGCAGCCGCGGCAGCGACGCGGCCGGAGCAATCGGCCCGGAACCGGGAGAGACAAGGCCGGACTACGACGACGTGGACGACTACGACGGCCTGTTCGAACAGGACAGCTTCAAGGACCAGAACGACACGTCCTTCGCCCTCATGGGTTACAGCCGCAAGGCCGAAGTGACCTATATCCCGAGCGACACCGCGGTCATCACCGCAACCAGCCCGGCCGGAAGCCGGGCCGCAACCGCAGCCACTGACACCAAAAGGGTCACGGTCACCGTAACCATGCCCAACGGCGAAAGTTTTTCGCTTGTGAGTTTGAAATGCAATTACTGATTCAGAAGTCAGAATCCAGAACCCAGAAGCCAGAATGTGGCACTGATTGGTGCCTTGCGCCGCGGCAGGCCCATGCCTCCGGGAAAGACCGGCGGCCGCCAAGGGGTGCCGGGAGCGGGGGCAGAGCCCGGCGCACGGCATCAGCCCCGGGGCACCGTCTGTCCTCTGACTTCTGTCTTCTGGCTTCTGACAACGGCTTCACCTTAATGGAACTGGTGATGGTGATCGTCATCATCGGTTTTATCGGGCTGCTGGGGGCGGATTTCATCAGCCGGGGATTCAAGGGCCTTCATGCCACCGAGAACCGCGCCGCCATGTTCGAGGAAGGCAACCTCGTCCTCCTGAGAATGGAACGGGAGATCCACAACGCCCTTCCCAATGCGGTGGACAGCGCCACCCTGACGGCCGATCCCTCTGACCTCAGGTTCGGGATGATAGACGAAACCGCCATGCGCACAGTCTTTGGCCACTATCAGGAATACGCCCCCACCACGGTGATAACCGACGAGACCGCGGCCTTGCCGGTGGGCGCGGTCATCTCCATCTACAACCGCAACTGGAACGACTTCAGCACCACGACCCTGGCCAGCCGCCGCCTCTACCAGGTGACGGGCGTGACCGGGACCGCCATGACCCTGAGTACCGCCAACAAGCCCGGAGTGATCGCCTCCTCGCCGCGGCAGCGTTTCTACGCCGTGGACCGGTCGGTGCGCTATTACTTCTACAACGGCCGGATAATGCGCTCGGAGGTGAGGATCACCAGCGAGGCCACCGATCCGTCCGGTTTCCCGGCCGATGCCGCAGGCAAACCGCTGGCAGGCGGCGTGACCGCCCTCTCCTTTGCCTATGTCCCGGCCGCCCTGACCAGGAGCGCCACGGTATCCATGCGCTTCACCCTGAGCCGGGACATAGGCAAAGGAG
>JALWTY010000190.1 GCA_026993265.1 Desulfobacterales bacterium | reverse complement strand
CTCCGGCGCCATCGAGCGGATAATCAACAACGCCGTCCGCAGCGGCATCCGCCCCCAGGCCCGGATCAGGAAGACCAACGGTGAGGGCAACGAGAGCGCCAACCGCGCCCTCGAGGCCCTCTGGCGCGACTGGGCCCCCCACGCCTCCCTGTCCGGGGAGCTGACCGTGTACGCCATCCAGCGCCTGGCCCTGCGTCACGACATCATCGACGGCGAGGTCCTCGTCCACCGGGTCTACGACGACTCCATCCCCGGCGTGGTGCCGCTGCGGCTCGAGGTTCTCGAGTGCGATCATCTCGACGCCACGGTCGACGGCGTCCTGCCCAACGGCAACATCGCCCGCCGCGGCATCGAGCTCGACCCGGCCACCGGCCGGCCGGTGGCCTACCACCTCCTCCCATACCACCCGGGCGACTGTCTCATCCACGTCCGCCGGGCTGATTCGGTCCGCGTCCCGGCGGCGGACATCATCCACCTCTACGACAAGAAACGCGCCAGCCAGACCCGCGGCGTCACCCGCCTGGCCGCCATCGTCATGGAGTCCTACGACCTGTCGGAGTACAAGGCGGCCGAACGCATCGGCGCCCGCCTGGCCGCGGCCTTCGGCGTGTTCGTCAAGTCGACCATGCCGGAGTTCGCCCCCGGCATCGGCGTCCCGGAGACCGGGGTGTCCGAGCTGCCCGACTACATCGAGCCCGGCCGCATCCAGGGCCTCCCCTACGGGACCGAGATCCAGGTGGCCAGCCACAACCGCCCCGGCACCCAGTACGAGCCCTACGTCCGCGACTCGGTCCGGTCGATGAGCGTGGGCGCGGGCATCAGTTACGAGGCGTTCTCCAACGACTACACCAACGCCAGCTATTCCAGCGCCCGCTCCGCCTCCCTGGAGGAGCGCATCTTCTACCGCGGCCTCCAGCAGTACTTGAACGACCGCCTCAACCGCCGCATCTGGGCCTGGTTCCTCGAGGCGGCCTGGCTCGCGGGCCTGGCGCCGCGGCTGCCGGGGTTTGCCGACGATCCCCGGCGTTACAGCGAGGCGGTTTCCTGGCAGGCCCCGGGCTGGACCTGGCAGGACCCGCTCAAGGACTCCAAGGCGGCCGAGAGCGCCATCAACCTCGCCACCACCACCCGCTCCAAAATCGCGGCCCAGCAAGGCGAGGACTGGGACGAGATCCTCGAGGCCGCCATCCGCGAGGAGGAAAAACTCTCCCGCCTCTACGAGCTGCGCCGGAAGAACCAGAACCAGGAGACGAACAATGCCGCTTGACGCACGCAAACGCGAAATCGAACGCCGGCTGCGCGAGGCCGGGCTCTCCCCCGGACTCACCCTCCGGGCCGCCGGCATGCGCCTGGCCCCCGGCACCTTCGACCCCGAGGCCCGCACGGCCCGGTTCGTGGCCACCACCGAACAACCGGCCACGGTCTGGGACTGGGACCGCTGGGACTTCGTCGAGGAGGTCCTCCGCGCCGACGGCATGGAGCTGCCGGCCTCGGGCCAGGTCCCCCTGCTCGACACCCATTCCCGCGGCTCGGTCGAGGACGTGCTCGGCTCGGCCGCCGATTTCCGCGACATCACGGTGGACGGCGTCGCGGGCAAGGACTGCCTGGTGACCTTTTCCGGGGTCCAGGCCGGGCAGGACGCCGCCAGGAAGGTGGAGGAGGGGCACATCACCGACGTCTCGGTGGGCTACGCGGTCAGGGAGTCCTATTACGTCCCCGAGGGGGAGAAGCAGATCATCGGCGGCAAGGAGTACGAGGGGCCGCTCAAGGTATCCACCCGGTGGGAGCTGCGCGAGTTGTCGCTCGTGCCCATCGGCGCAGACAGCCTGGCCAAGGTCAGAGCATTACAAACCATCAAGGAGGACACGAACATGAACAAGAAGCTGAGGGAGTTCCTCGAATCCCGGGGCCTGGCCAAGGACGCCACCGACGACGAGGCCCTGGAGTTCATGCGGCGTCTTGCCGCCGAGAACGACGAGGCCCGGGCCGAGATCGAACGGCTCGAGGCCGCGGCCGCCGCCGCGGTCGCGGCCGAGCGCAAGCGGATCAGCGACATCAACGACGCCGTGGCCGTTGCCGGGCTCGGCGACGACCTGGCCCGCGAGCTCGTCGACTCGGGCGCAAGCATCGACGAGGCCCGGGCCCGGATCATAGCCGGGCTGAAAGAGAAGAACCAGGCCGTGGGCGCGGGCGCGGGCCGGGCCGACGTCGGCCTCGAGGACCGCGACAAGTTCCGCGCCGCGGTCTGCGACGCCATGCTCCTGCGCTCCGGCGTCCGGCTCGACAAGCCCGCCCCCGGCAGCCGCGAGTTCCGCGGCGCGAGCCTGCTCGACATCTGCCGCGAGTCCCTGCAGCGGGCCGGGGTGAGCGTCCGCGGCCTCTCCCGCCGCGAGCTCGCGTCCCGGGCCCTGTCGCCCGCGTCGTCCAGCGATTTCCCGGCGATCATGGCCGACGTGGCCGGCAAGAACCTGGTCCGCGCCTACACCGAGTGGCCGGCCACCTGGAGGCCCATGGTCGCGGTCGCCGACGCCAGCGATTTCAAGGACATGCACGCCATCCGCCTCTCCGGCTCCCCCGACCTGATGGATCTCGACGAGAACGGCGAGTACAGGACCGCCGAGTTCAAGGACGCCCAGGAGAAGTACCGGGTGGTCACCAAGGGCCGGACGGTGAAGCTCACCCGCAAGATGATCATCAACGACGACCTCCGCGCCTTCAGCCGCATCCCGGCCCTGTTCGGCGCCGCGGCCCGGCGGATGGAGAACGCCGCGGTCTATTCCCTCATCACCTCCAACCCGACCATGGGCGACGGCAAGCCGCTGTTCTCGGCCGGCGCCAGCGGCCACGCCAACCTCGCCGCCTCCGGCTCGGCCCTGTCCACCACCTCGCTGTCCGCGGCCCGGGCCGCCATGCGCAAACAGAAGGGCCTGAACGGCGAGAAGCTCGACATCAGCCCGGCCTTTCTCCTGGTGCCGGTGGAGCTCGAGACCGACGCCGAGGTCCTGCTGCGCTCCATCTCCCTGCCCGAGGACAACAAGCCCGCCGGGTCGTACAACCCCTTTGCCGGCAAGCTCACCCCCATCGCCGACCCGCACCTGTCCGACGACTCCACCACCGCCTGGTACCTGCTCGCCCATCCCAACCAGGCCCCGGTCATCGAGGTGGCCTGGCTCGAGGGCGAGGATCAGCCCTACATCGAGGAGGAGGTCGATTTCGACTCCGACGCGCTCAAGATCAAGGTCCGCCACGACTTCGGCGCCGGCCTGGTCGACTGGGTCGGCATCTACAAGGATCCCGGCGCGTAAGGCCTCTTGCGTAAGGCAATAACCAGGGGGGCGCCGCCCCCCTGAACCGGAAAACCAGAAACGACAAGGAGAATCTCATGGCTGCCAACCACATCCAGCGGGGCGAGGCAATGCCCTGGACCAATTCCACCGGCGCCGCCGTCTCGAGCGGCGACGTCGTCCTCGTCGGCGACCGCGTCTGCGTGGCCCTGGGCGACATCGCCGACGGCGCATCCGGTCAGCTCGCCACCTGCGAGGTGTTCGAGCTGACCAAGGAGGCGTCGCTGGCCATCGACCAGGGGGTGGACGTCTACTGGGACGCCGTCAACAAGGTCATAACCACGACCGCCACCGCCAACACCCTGGCCGGGTGCGCGTTCGCGGCCGCCGCCGCGGCCGACGCCACCGTCCAGGTCAAGCTCAACGGGTGATCCGATGGCTGATACCAACGCGATCCGCATGACCGCCAACACCTGGGATTCCGGCAAGCGCCGCCTGTTCGCCGGCCGGGTCTACCTGGTGCCGGACGAGGTCTCCGCTGCCGACGCCGAGGTGCTCCTCAGCCGCGGCAAGGCCGAGAAGGCCGAGGCCGGGGAAAAGCCCGTCCCCGACATGACCAAGGCCGAGATCATGGCCGAGCTCGACCGCCGCCAGGTGGAGTACAGGAAGAGAGCCCGCCGCGGCGAGCTGGCCGCGATGCTCGAACAGGCGAGGGCCGCGGCCTGATGGACGTGGCCGACCGCGCCCAGGCCGCGGCCGAGCGCCACCTCCGGGCCGCGCTCGCCCGTCACGCCCGCGGCCG
>JALWTY010000189.1 GCA_026993265.1 Desulfobacterales bacterium | reverse complement strand
CCCCGGCATCTTCCGGCGTTTCGGCGGTCCGAGCGGGCGGCGAAGGCGTGGCAAGCGCCATGAGCGCCGCCTATCTAAGCCGCCTCGGGGCCATCATCCAGAGAAACTGGATCCTGCCGGACCTGCAAAAGAAATGGCCCAGAAACATGCAGGCTAGAATCAAGGTGGCCATAGGCGCGGACGGCCGCATAACCGGACTGACATTCCTCAAGCGGGCCGGAGATTTCCGCTTCAACGTCCAGGCTGAAAAGGCCCTGCGGAAAAGCGCGCCCTTTCCGCCGCCGCCTCCGGAGATAGCCGACGAGGCCCGCGAGATAATCCTCACCTTTACCCCGGAAGAGGTAAGATGATCTTTCTCGCCAGAAACACCGCATCCAGCCGTTGCCGGCTGCTGCCGTTCACCATCCTTGCCCTGCTGTTTATCTGCCTGTCTCCGCTTCCGGCCCGGCCGGCCCTCTACCTCGACATCACCTCGGCCCGGCTGGGCCGGGTCAACATCGCCGTGCCCTGGTTCACGCCGCTCGAAGGCAGCGACGAGGACGTCTCCCCGGACACGGGCAAGGAGATGGCCCGGCTGCTCTCCCGGGGCTTACGCTTTCACGGGTTCATCCACATCATTCCCCCGGCCCGCTACGGCGGCAGTCAGACCGGCGACTGGTTCGCCCTCAACGCCGACTTCACCGTGCTCGGCAAGTACCGCTTCAGCGAGGAGCGGCTGACCATGGAGCTGCGTTTCATCGACGTCACCACCGGCAGCATGATCCTGGGCCGCCGCTACCACGGCGCGGACGACAAGGCCAGAACCATGATCCTGCGCTTCTGCGACGAGGCCATCGGCCGCCTCACCGGCGAACGGGGCATAAGCCGCACCAGCATCGCCTTTGTCTCAAACCGGGACGGTTACCGGGAGGTCTACATCGCCGACGTCCTCGGCGACCACCTCAGGCAGGTGACCCGTCACCGCAGCATAACCGTATCGCCAAGATTCTCGCCGGACGGGAAATACCTTTCCTACACCTCATACCACCGCGGCAACCCCAACCTCTATGTCACCGACCTTTCCCAGGACAAGATCACCACGCCGGTATCCTTCCGCAACGGGCTCAACATGGCCCCGGCCTGGGCCCCGGACGGCCGGAGCATGATCGTGACCCTGAGCCGGGACGGCAACCCGGACCTCTACCGCATCGACCGGCAGGGGAAAATACTCGAACGGCTCACCGACCACGAGGGGATCAACGTCTCCCCCACCTTCAGTCCGGACGGCAAAAGAATCGCCTTTGTCTCCGACCGCAGCGGGTCTCCGCAGATATACATAATGGACCTTGCCACAAGGGGGGTCAGAAGGCTAACATACCTGGGCAACTACAACACAACCCCGGCCTGGTCGCCAAAGGGCGACTGGATAGCCTATTCCGGCAGATACGAGGGGCAGTACCAGATATACATCATCAGCCCGGAAGGCGGCCGGCCGGTGCGGCTGACCAGCGTTGCGGGGGAGCACGAGTCCCCCACCTGGAGCCCGGACGGCAGACAGATAGCGTTCTCGCGCAGGCTCGGCGACGAGACCGCCATCTACGCGGTCATGCGCAACGGCTCGTACTACCGCAGGCTGTTCGATTTCGACGGCAACGAGACCTTTCCGCAATGGTCGCCGCGGCTGCCCTGAGACGCCTAATCTCGTCCGCGGCTGTGAACGTGAAAGCAGTTGCGCACGGATTCAGTGGTTAAGACATGGAGATCAAAATGAACACCATCCGCACGAAGAAAACCGGCCCGGCCGTCCTGTTCGCGCTCTGCGCCATGCTTTCCGGCTGCGTCGCCTCCCAGCAGGACGTGCGCACCCTTGACCTGCGGCTGCGCACCCTGAACAACCGCCTGGACAACGTGGACCGCGACCTCGGCGACCTCAGGGAACAAACCACCATGAGGGCGGAGAAGGATTCGGTCGAGGCCCTGCAGAAGAACCTGGCCCGTAGCGCGGCCGACCTGGAACGGCTCCGGGCCGAGCTGATAAAACTCAAGGGCAACATCGAGGAAGTGGCCCACCGCGCCACCATCAGCCGGGAAGAGAACCAGGACTACGTGAATGATCTCGGCCGGAGGATGGCCGCGGCCGAGGAAAGCCTCAAGGGGCTGGACACCCGCCTCAACACGGTGGAGAAACAGCTCGCCGGCCTGACCGGAAGCCTGGAGAGCCGCCTGGCCGCGGTCGACGAGGCCTTCAAGGCCATTGACCAGCGGCTGAACGGCCTGAGCGGCGAGACCGCCGCCTTGCGCGAGCAGCTCAAGAAAGCGGCCGAGGAGGCGGCAAGGCGCGAGGCCGAGGCCGCAGCCAGGGCGGCCCGCGAGGCCGAGGAGCGGGCCCGCAGGGCGCGTAGGCCTGTGACACTCGTGCCGAGAAAGGTGAAGGTGAAAAGCGGCGGCGCCAAACCGGCTTCCGCCCATGCTGCAGGCGGCAGGAGCGGTAAAACAGCCGCCGCGGCCGCCAAGGCCCCGGCCAAGAGCCTGTACGACGCCGGCATGGCCGATTTCAAGGCCGGGAAATACCGCGAGGCCTACCTGAAGTTCTCAACCTATCTGGAAAAAAACCCGAAAAGCGAGCTGGCCGGCAACGCCCGTTTCTGGCTCGGCGACTGTCTCTACCGGCAAAACGAGTTCGCGCTCGCCATCCTCGAGTACCAGAAGGTCATAGACGACTACCGCAACCATCCCAAGAAACCGGCCGCCCTGCTCAAGCAGGGGCTTGCGTTCGAAAAGCTGGCCGACAATAAGACCGCAAAGATCGTTTACCTGAAACTGCTCAAGCTCTATCCTGGCAGACCGGAAGCGGAGACGGCCCAGAAGAGGCTGAACGCGATAAGGTGAAAGAACGACAAAAGCGCACGGATCAAAAAAAACCGCCGGTTCCCACAGGGAGCCGGCGGTTTTTTTATCGGGTTATCGGGCAACAGCCCCTGGAAGGCTGCTGCGCTCTTTCCGTTTTCAGCTTATTCCCAGTTCCTTTTCCTTCTCGGCCACGGCCAGCCTGGTCTTGATGATGGTGTCGGAGATCAGGCTCATGGAGTCGATGCCGCACTCGACCAGGAAGGTGGCGAAATCCGGGAAATCGCTCGGGGCCTGGCCGCAGATGCCGATCTTCTTGCCGCGGCGCTTGGCGGTGTCGATGACCATCTTGACCATGGTCTTGACCGCCTCGTTGCGCTCGTCGTAGATATGGGCGACCAGGTCGGAGTCGCGGTCGAGCCCGAGGGTGAGCTGGGTGAGGTCGTTGGAGCCGATGGAGAAACCGTCGAACACGTCGCTGAAGGCCTCGGCCGCGATCACGTTGGAGGGGATCTCGCACATCACGTAGACCTCGAGGCCGTTTTCGCCCTGGACCAGGCCGAACTCGCGCATCACCTCGATGACCCTGCGGCCCTCCTCGGGCGTGCGGCAGAAGGGAACCATCAGCTTGATGTTGGTGAGCCCCATCTCGTCGCGCACTTTGCGCAGGGCGAGGCATTCAAGCTCAAAGGCCTTCTTGTAGCGCTCGTCGTAATAGCGGGAAGCGCCGCGCCAGCCGATCATCGGGTTGCTCTCCACCGGCTCGTACAGGGTGCCGCCCACCAGGTTGGCGTACTCGTTGCTCTTGAAGTCGGAGAGGCGGACGATGACGTCCTTGGGGTAGAAGCCCGCGCCGATGCGGCCCACGCCCTCGGCGAGCTTGTCGATGAAGAACTGTTTCTTGTCGTCGGGATAGGCGGTGGTGCGGGCCTCGATCTCGCGGACGATCTCCGCGACCTTGGGATCGGACGCGGCCCGTTCCTTAAGCTCCTCGAAGTTGTAGAGGGCGAGAGGATGGATGCCGATGTGGGAGTTGATGATGAACTCCTCGCGGGCGAGCCCGACACCGTCGTTGGGGATCTGCCCCTCGGTGAAGGCCTTCTCCGGGATGCCCACGTTCATCATGATCTTGGTGCGGGTCTCGGGCACGCTGTCGAGGTCGAGGCGCTCGACCTCGAAATCGAGCAGGCCTTCGTAGATGTTGCCGGTCTCGCCCTCGGCGCAGGAGACCGTGACCTCCTGGCCGGTCTTGATGATCTCGGCACCGAGAAC
>JALWTY010000188.1 GCA_026993265.1 Desulfobacterales bacterium | reverse complement strand
CCCGGCCGGCCCGGACCAGGAGGCGGTTTTTTCCCTTCTTGGCGCGGCCGGGCCTGACGGCCGGGTGAAGATAAATTATAATGGCCGGGTGCCGGTCTGGCGTTGACAACCATCAATAAATGATGGACTCGTAACAACGAGTCCATCATCCGCCGCAGGACGCGGCGGCGAAATTGCGCTGTTTGAAAAACTGCGTAATTTCGAGAGGAAAGCCGAAGCTGCGCTTTGGCTTTCCGTTGAGTAACAACGGCAGGAAGCCGTTGTTACGATTTCATCAATAAATGGCCTCTTGAGAAGTGGCCTCTTGAAACTCAAGGAACAAAGATGAACCGACAGGAAGAATCCCCCATGAAAAAAGGCTTTTCCGGCGACCGCGGTTTCACCCTCATCGAGGTCATGGTGGTGGTGGTGATCCTCTCCATCCTCGCCGCCTTTATCGTGCCCAGGATAATGGACCGGCCGGATCAGGCCCGGCGGGTGCGGGCCAAGAACGACATCCGCGCCATCGAGAGCGCCCTGCAGCTCTACCGCCTCGACAACGGCTTCTACCCCTCCGCTGAACAGGGGCTCGCCGCCCTAGTCAACAAGCCCTCCGGCGATCCCGAGCCCAAGAACTGGAAGGAAGGCGGTTACCTCGAGGAGATCCCCCGCGATCCCTGGGGCAACCCCTACGTCTATCTGAACCCCGGCATTCACAAGAAGATAGACATCATGTCCCTTGGCGCGGACGGCCGGCCGGGCGGCAGCGGCAACGACGCCGACATCGGCAACTGGACAGACTGACGGCCCCTTCGGGGCCAGAAGACAGAAGCCAGAAGACAGAGGACAGAAATCGGTAGATTACGGATCGGATTTTTGTCGCCTGCCGTCTCGTTTCTGATTGTTGCGAGTCCATCAGTCGTCACATGAGCATGAGAGCCCTTGACCTAAAAAATCCGCGGCCGGAGGGCCGCGCACCACACTTTTGCCTTTTGCCTTTTGCCTTTTGCCTTCCTGGGGCCAGCTGTGCTGGCCCCAGGCGGGGTTTCACCCTCATCGAGGTGCTGGTGGTGCTGGTAGTGGTCTCAATTCTGCTGGGCTATATGGTGCTTTCTCCGGTGTCGGCCTGCCGCCGCTGCCGGGACGCGGGCCGCAACCTCGCCCTGTTCCTTGAGCTGGTCCGGGACGAATCCCTGCTCCGCGGCCGGGAGATGACCGTCAGGCTTGCGCCGGGCCGTTACGGGGTGGCCGAAGCTGCCTCCGGCGGCGGAGAGGGGCGGGGGGCGGATGTGCCCCCACTGCCGGTGGAGGGCGAAACCCGGCCTTCCGGATGCCGTTTCTCCCTGCCCGAGGGCCGGGAAACCCTCGACATCTCTTTCTTTCCCCAGGGCTTTGCCACCCCGGCCGTAATCGAACTCGACTGCGGCGGCCGGACGCTCGTCCGCCTGAAGGTGGACAGCGGCGGCGGGGTTTCACTCGCCTCCCCGTAACAGCCCGTTGAAAACCTACCGCACTTGACTTTTGACTTTTGCCTTCCGGCTCGTAACAGGCCGCAATAGCGGGCTTTTTACGGGTCGGTCAGGGTATGAACCATGCAAACGATTGCGGCCGGAGGCCGCAGCACGGACTTTTTTTGCGGAGCGGCCCCTTGTGGTTTTCTTATTTTGGCGTAAAATTGGGAATGCTAGGTATCAATTTTACGCCAAAATATAGACTTGGCGGCTTGCGGCGGGCCGTCAGGGGTTGCGGTGCCAGGGGCTGAACCGATGAAGAACAGGGCCATAATTCCCTATATCCAGGGCAAGGCGTCCTCGCGGCTGGGGCGGATGATCGTCCTCACCGGCGCCCGGCAGACCGGGAAGACCACCATGGTCCGCTCCGGGTTCGGGGACTACGCCTACATTCCCCTTGACGATCCCCAGGTCAGGCCGGAGTACCTGGCTCTGTCGGCGCGGCAGTGGAGGCATCTCTATCCTGCGGCGATTGTGGACGAGGTCCAGAAGGCCCCGGATGTCATCGACTCGCTCAAGGCGGCCCATGACCTGTTTCCGGAGACGAGGTTCATTCTCCTGGGTTCGAGTCAGATTTTGCTCATGGAGAAGGTCAGGGAAAGCCTGGCCGGGCGTGCGGCCCTGGCCGAGCTGTATCCCCTGACCATTCCGGAAATGATGACCCGCGGCTGGGATGATCCGGTGTCCGGCTCCAGGTTCATCCGCTGGCTCGGCGCCACCGACGGGGATTGTCTGTTCCGCGGGATGCCTGCGCAGGACGATGCCTATTCCGTCGCCTCCGGCTGGATGGAACACTACCTCCGTTTCGGGGGCATGCCCGCCATCATCGATGGTGATCTCGGGGAGGAGGAGCGCTGGGACTGGCTGCGTGACTACGTTCGCACCTATCTGCAGCGGGACGTGCGCGACCTGGCCAACATGCGTGAGCTCGCCCCCTTTGTCCGGGCGCAGAAGGTGGTCGCCGCCCTTGCCGGCCAGTGCGTCAACATAAGCAACCTGGCCCGCCGGGCCGGGATCAGCGCCAAGACGGCCCGGCGGTTTTTGAGCTATCTCGAGATGAGTTTTCAGGTGCTTCTGCTGCCGCCCTGGTTCGGCAACCAGGGAAAGCGGCTGGTCAGGTCTCCCAAGGTCCATTTTCTGGACCCCGGAATCCTGCGGGCCATCCTTTCCCGCCGGGGAGAGCTCACCGGGGCCGAGTTCGAGGGCGCGGTGGTCGCCGAGATCTACAAACAGCTGAAAAACAGCCGTCTGCCGGTGGAGTGTTATCATCTGCGGACCGCGGACGGCCGCGAGGTGGACATGCTCATCGAGGCCGCGGACCATTTCGTCGCCATCGAGGTCAAGGCCGCCGCCCGGGTGGCCCCGGTGGACGGCCGCCACCTCCGCGGACTTGCCGATATCCTGGACAAACCCCTGCGCCACTCCTTCGTTCTTTCGAACGATCCCGGGATCGTGAGCCTGGGCGAGGCCGTCACCGCCATGCCCGCAGCCTGGTTTCTGGGCCCGGCCGCATAGGGCCTTATCTTGGATATCCCTGATCCGTGACAGCACCGAAGGCACAAAATGTCCTATCCGTAACCTACCGATACTTTTGACTTTCACCCCCGCTGCTTGAAGTTCAGGGGGCCGCGTTTCCTCAGGCGGATGGACCTGGGCGTCACCTCCACCAGTTCGTCGTCGTTGATGAAGGTCAGGCATTCTTCGAGGCTCATCTTCCGGGGCGGGGTAAGGATGACGTTCTCGTCCGAGCCTGCGGCCCTGACGTTGGTCAGCTTCTTGCCCTTGGCCGGGTTGACCACCAGGTCGTTTTCCCGGCTGTGGATGCCGATTATCTGTCCCTTGTATAGTTTTTCCCCCGGACCTATGAACAGCTGCCCCCGGGGCTGGAGGTTGAACAGGGCGTAGGCCACCGAGGTGCAGTCGGCCATGTTGACCAGCACCCCGTTCTTGCGGCCGCGGATTTCGCCCGCGTGGGGAAAGTAGCCTGCGAAGATGTAGTTCATCACCCCGGTGCCGCGGGTCTCGGTGAGAAATTGCGAGCGGAAGCCGAGAAGGCCGCGGGTGGGGATGCGGAAGACCAGCACGGCCCGGCCGCTGTCGCGTTCCATGCTTAAAAGCTCGCCCTTGCGTTCGGAGCACATCTCGATCACCGCGCCGCTGTACTCTTCGTCCATCTCCAGGGTCAGTTCCTCGAAGGGCTCCTTGAGCACCCCGTCCTCCTCGCGTTCGATGACCGTCGGCCTGGTCACCTGGAACTCGTAGCCCTCCCGCCGCATCTTCTCGATCAGCACCGACAGGTGCAGCTCGCCCCGGCCCGAAACCATGAAACCGTCGCCGCCGCCCATCTTCTCCACCTGCAGGGCCACGTCGGCCAGACACTCGACCGCGAGCCGTTCCTCGAGGTGGCGCGAGGTGACGAATTTGCCTTCCTGGCCAGCAAAGGGGGAATCGTTGGCGAGGAAGTTCATGGTGATGGTCGGCGGGTCGATCTCGATGAGCGGCAGGGGCCGGGGATCGTCGGGCGAGGTGAAGGTCACGCCCACGGTGATCTCCTCGAGCCCGGCCACCGCGACGATGTCGCCGCAGACGGCGATGTCGGTCTCCACCCTTTGATCAAAATCGA
>JALWTY010000187.1 GCA_026993265.1 Desulfobacterales bacterium | reverse complement strand
ACAATGGCCCGGGCCAGGGCCTCGGGGTCCTTTTCCGGGACCAGGAAGCCGGTCCGGCCGCTCTCGATGATGTCGCCGACGCCGCCGACATCGGTGCCCACCAGGATGCAGCCGCTCATCCCGGCCTCGACAAAGGTGAGGCCGAACCCTTCGGTGTCGCCGCCGGCCGCGGTCACCGAGGGGCCGACAAAGACGTCCGCGTCGGCGTAGAAGGCGGCAAGCTCCCGGTTGGGCACGGCCCCGGCAAAGATGACCCGGCCGTCGAGCCCAAGAGCGTGACACCGGGAACGGAGCGACTCTTCCTCCTCGCCGCTGCCGGCGATGAGCAGTTTCAGGTCGGGGAAACGGGCGAGAACCGCGGGCATGGCGGCAAGCAGATACCTGACCCCCTTTTTCTCGCTCAACCGGCCGGCGAACAGGGCCATCCGGCCCTCGATGCCGAAACGCCGCCGCACCGCGCCCGTGCCTTGGCCGGAAAACAGGGTGGAATCCACCCCCATTGGCACCACCTCCGGCGCGGCCCCGGGAACCAGCCTTGCCACCTCGGCGGCAATGGCCCGGCTGACCACGGTGACCGCGGCCGCATCCCGGATGACCTTTTCCTTCATCCGCTCGGCCGCCTTCCAGCGCAGCCCGAATATGTCGCCGCCATGAACCGTCACCAGAAACGGCACCCCGAAGCGCCGCCCCGCCACCGCCGCGGCAAGCCCCTGGGGCACCAGCCAGTGGGCGTGGATAACGTCAGGACGCATCTTTCTTATCAGGCGGACAAGGGCGTACAATTCAGCAAAGACGAAGAAAGGCACCAGAAGAAAAAAAAGGGGATTTTTCTTCAAAGTGGGCATGATCCCGGTGCTGCCGGCGAGCCTTTCGAGCCTGCGGAAAAAGTAGCGGAAACGGTGGACAGCGATCCCGCCCATGACCTCATACCCGGCCGCGCCCGGGTATGAGGGAGCAAGGACGTGGACCTCGAAACCGTCCACCAGCCGCCGGGACAGCTCGTACACGAACGGGGGCGATGTGTCGCCGCGCCAGCGCGGAAAGGTAGAGGCCAGAACCAGCAATTTCCTTTTTCCACCATTCTGTTCAGGCACGGGCAAGAATCTCCTCGATCACCGCGGCCGGGTACTCTTCGCCGATGCCCCAGACCCGGGCAAGCCCGGCCGCGTTCTCCGCGATCTCCGGAACCCGCTCCGCCGCGATATCCACCCCGGCAAGCCTCACCGGCGCGCCGATCCTGACGAACCACTCCTCGAGGGCCGCGATCCCCTCTTCCGCTGTGTCCCGGCCGAATATCTTGCGGGCGAAACGGACGTGCTGTTCCGGGTTCCTTTCCGCGTGCCAGCGCATCCATGCGGGCAGGACAACGGCCAGGCCGGCGCCGTGGGGGATGTCGAACATGGCGCTCATGGCGTGCTCGATCATATGGTTCGGGAACCCGTACGGTCCCGCCCCGGCCGGGGTCAGGCCGTTCAATGCCAGGGTTGCGGCCCACATGAGCGCGGCCCGGGCCCCGTAATCGTCCGGGGCGGCGATAGCCTTTTCCGTGTTCTCCATCACCGTGAGGACGATGGCCTCCACCAGCCGGTCCTGCAGCCTGGTCCCCGGTTTCTTGGTGAAATAGGCCTCGAGCACGTGGGCGATGGCGTCAACCGCGCCATAGGCGGTGTGGTCCGCGGGCACGGTGAAGGTGAGCTCGGGGTTTAGGATGGAGAGCCGGGGGAAGAGGTGTTTCGAGCTGACGCTGTACTTCTGCCGGGTGGCGGGATTGGTGATGACCGCGTTCTTGTTCATCTCGCTGCCGGCGGCGGCCAGGGTGAGCACGGTGTAGACCGGCAGGGCCCGTTTCACCTCGGCCCGGCCGCGGAACAGATCCCAGATATCGCCCTGGTGAAAGATACCGCAGGCGATGGTCTTGGCCTCGTCGATCACCGAGCCGCCGCCCACGGCGAGGACCGCGTCCACCCCGGCCTCCCTGGCCAGGGCTATACCCTCGAGGGCGTGCGGCAGCACGGGGTTGGCAACCACACCCGGATGCTCAACCGCATCCACCCCTGCCGCGGCAAGACTTCCGCGCACCCGGCCGAGCACCCCGCTGCGCTCGGCCGATCCCCGTCCGCTGACGAGGAGCGCGCGCTTCACGCCGTCTGCGGCAAGCTCCCCGCCTGTCTCATTCTCGCGGCCGCGGCCGAAAAGAATCCTGGTGGGATTGTGAAACTCGAAATCGAACATTGCAATTTCCCGTTAACCAAAACCGCACGTTGCGCAAACTGCTTGCCTGACCGGCTGCCGCCGGTTAATATTTTTCTGAATCCGTGACAGCCTGGTGGATAATATGGCGCATCATCTCGAAAGACGGGTTGTTTTGCAAGGGCTTTGCCGGGAAATCCTGTTAGCCCTGCGGTCCGCCCGGCTCCCGAACGCCTGCGGATCCGGGATCACCCCTGCCGACTCATCACGCTCCACCGTTATCATATTTAAAATCCTGAAAACCAGAATTTTCATGTTGACAAGCCGGACATGAAAATTTAGAGTAGCCATACCACACTGTGGTAGTCTTGTGGCCGTGGGGATCCCGCGGTTGCCGGGTTTGCGGCCATTGAGGCTCAGAGAGGCATGGGGAAAGGTTTCCCCTGTTTTTCCGTCGGCAACGGCGGGAGCAGCCGGGCGGCATGCCGCTCCGGCTGGGAAGGATAACCCAAACTGAAGAAGGGGTAGAGGCATGAAGAAGAAACTGTTTGCAGTCGGGGCTGCTCTGGCCATGGGTCTGGCCGGGGCGAGCGGGGCGCACGCCCTGGATCTCAAAGGCATTGCCTATGTGCAGGGCCACGGCGGCCATATCGCCGTGGTCGACCTGGCCACCGGCGCGGTGGGCCGTTTCCAGCATGGAAAGCCCTCTGACGCGGTCACGGTCTCGAAGGACGGCAACACCCTGTTCGCCTTCTCTCTCGACGGCTACGCCAAGGAAATCGACGTCAACACCGGCAAGCAGTCAAGCTGGACCAGGCTCGGCCAGAAGCACTGCGGTTCCAATTACGCGCCCGACGGCACCATCTGGGTCTCTGACATGAAAGACGGCAAGATCTACGTCTACGACCCGAGGAAACACAAGCTGGTGGACAGCTTCCCGGTGGCGAAGTCCGTCTGCGGCATCAACTTCTCGAAAGACGGCAAGTACTGCTACGCATCCGACATGCCCGGCGGTTTTGTCGCCGTGGTCGACGTGAAGAAGAAGAAAGTCGTCAGCAAGATCAACAACGTCGGCAACTTCATCCACCGGGCCGAGATCACTCCGGACGGCCGTTACCTCTGGCAGTCCGAGGGCAACGAGCTCGCCGGCGGCAAGCCGGTCGGCGTCGGCTACACCTCCACCGGCGCGGCCCCTGGCGGCGTGTCAATCGTTGACCTCAAGACCGGCAAGGTGGTCGATTTCGTCATCACCGGCGGCAACCCGCATGACGTGGACTTCACTCCGGACGGCAAGTACGCCGTTGTCGCCGTGCGGCAGATGCCCGAGCGCGACGACTCCGCACTCATGATCGTCAACACCAAGACCAGGCGGATCGTCAAGGTCTACTCCGCCTGCAAGTCCTGCCACGGTGTTCAGGATGTTGAGGTCGATGAGGAGATCGACGGCGGCCGTCCCTTCCTCTGCGCCGTCGACGTGGACTGGAACCGCACCAATATGCCCAAGGGCGTGGAACTCGAGACCGAGGCCCAGTCCATCCCCAAGGTCAACCCCAAGTGCGCAGAGCTTGAATAAAGCCTGACCCGCAAGACACGGCAAACCTCAGGGAGGGGGCAAATCTGCGCCCCCTCCCTGTTTTTTCGCCCTTATCAGCCCGTTGAAAACAAGCGCGAGCGCAGATGAGGCAAGGAAAAATCCGGCCGAAAAAACGCAGTTTGGTTTAAATGGGGCAGATGAACACCTTGAGCCGGATTTTGACGCAAGAGTCATCAAGCGCCGTGTTTCTAACGGGATTGCAATCCAACACGCCACCAGAGAAAGCGGATGCGGCGGCCGCCCGTATCTGTTAGATTCAGAAGGGTGCGTCCGAGCCTGCAATCGCTCGCCGGCTCAAGGGAACGTTAGCAGCCCGTTGAAAAACGTAGCGAGCGCAGACGAGGCAAGGAAAAATCCGGCGAAAAAGCGCAGTTTACATAGGGTAAATGAGCATTTTGAGCCGGATT
>JALWTY010000186.1 GCA_026993265.1 Desulfobacterales bacterium | reverse complement strand
CCACCTCCGGGCCGCGCTCGCCCGTCACGCCCGCGGCCGGTCCGGCCCGGCCCGGGCCGCCGCGGCCGAGTGTATCGACTGCGGCGGCCCCATCCCCCCGGCCCGGCGGGCCGCGGCCCCGGGCTGCGTCCGCTGCGTCGAGTGCCAGGAGCGGCATGAGGAACGGCAATGACACTGATGGACAACATCGCCGCCGACATCGACCAGGCCCTGTTCCGCTCGGGCGATTTCGCCCTTTCCGCCACCTACACCCCGCCCGACGGCGCGGCCGTGCCCGTCGTCGTGGTCCGGGGTGTGGGCCGCGCGGACGGATACCGGGGCGCGGACGGGTTCGGCCAGACCGAGACCTTCGCGGTCCGGTCCGCCGAGATCCCGGACCCGGTCCCCGGCGGCCGGATCACCATCGGCGAGGAGGAATGGGAGGTGGTCAACGCCGCGCCCGCGGGCCTGCGCCTTGTCTGGCGGCTGGAGGCCAACCGCGTATGATCTCGCTCGAGCTCGACGTCCACGAGGCGGTCCGGGTCCTGAAACACCATGGGCCGGAAAACATCAACCGCGCCACCTGGTCGGCCCTGGGCTCGGTGGGCTACAAGGTCGCCGCCGAGGTCAAGAGGCAGATCCGCGGCGGGTACGGCTGGCCCCGCAAGGCCACCAGGTTCCGCCGCAAGCGGGGCATGCGCTGGTGGGCCAGGTTCATCAAGTACCGCCGCTTCGACCAGCAGGCCGCCAACGTCGCAAGCGGCGCCGGGGTCCAGGCCGGGGCCCGCGGCATGAGCGTGGTCATCCTCCCCTTGAAGGACGACCGCCACGGCACGGTGGAGATCGACGGCCGCAACTACCGCCGCATGCGGCAGCGTGACTCCCGTTACCTCCACGCCGTGTTCCGCAAGTTCGAAGAGGGCGAGACCTTCCGGGTGACCCCGGCCATGCGCCGCCGCCTGGCCGCCTACGGGATGCCGGTGAAGAAGCGGACCACGGTCCTGCGCTACCAGCCGCGGCCCATCTTCGGCCCGGCCTGGAACCGCCAGAAGACCTGGCTTCCGGTCTATTTCAACAACAAGTTTTTCGACAACCTCTACCGCTACCAGTCCGGCCTCTCGGTCCGGGAGTGGCGCAGGCTCGGGGAGCAGACATGAGCGAGGCGAGCGTCAGGGCGGCGATAAAGACCATCCTCGAGACCGTGCCCGGCATCGGCCGGGTCCACGATTTCGACCGCTGGTCGCGGAGCTGGTCCCGGTTCCTCGAGCTCATGCGCGAGCTCCCCGGCGGCCCGGTCAACGGCTGGATGATAAGCCGGCATTCCACCTCCGAGACGGCCGAGACCCTGGGGGGCTCCGGCGGCCTGGGCACGGTCCGGGTCCATCACTACGAGATCCGCGGCATCCGCACCCTGGACGACGACGCCGCCAGTGAGCACGATTTCCAGGCCCTGATCGAGGCCGTCTGCGACGCCTTCCGCGCCCGGCCCGATCTCGACGGCGCCTGCGACTCGATCGTCGGCCCCGGCAACGAGTACGGCGTTCAGGTCCGCGAGGTCGGGGTGGACGACTTCGACATGGACACCCTCTACCACACCTGCACCCTGTGGCTCTACGCCCAGGAAACCGTTTAGGAGGACAGCATGAGCACCGCCAAGGGCGCAAAGGCCCAGATCATCTACGGCGAGGAGCAGACCTTCAACCAGCTCCCGGCCTCCCCGGCCGGGACCCTGCTCCCCTTCCGGCCGGGCGAGTCCCTGGCCCGGCACACCGGTCTCGGGCAGACCGGCGTCATCCGCGCCAACCGCAACCCCGAGCGCCCCTTCCAGGACACCCGCGAGGTCTCGGGCCCCATCCCGCTCGCGCTCAACCCCTACATGGGGCTGCTTTTCAAACACCTGCTCGGCGCGGTCACCACCACCGGCTCCGGCCCCTACACCCACGTGTTCAAGGTCGCCGACCTGCCCACCTCGCTCTGGTTCGAGAAGGGGTTCACCGACATCGGCCAGTACCTCCTGTTCACCGGGGTGCGGGTCGGCAGCATGTCGTTTTCCTTCTCCGGCAAGGGCGGGGTGGTGGAGAGCGGGCTTGCCCTCATGGGCGCGGACCAGGCCGACCCGGCAACGGCCTCGGTCGATCCGGCCCCCACGGTGGAGGACGACCGCCCCTTCCGCAACTTCCAGGCCGCGATCGAGGAGGGCGGCGCCGCCATCGCCACGGTCACCGAGGTCAGCCTCCAGGTGGACAACAACCTCGACGGCGACGTCTACACCATCGGCTCCGGCGGCAGCCGCCACGAGATCCCCGAGGGCGTGATCGCGGTCACCGGCGAACTCACCGCCCTGTTCGACTCGGTCACCCTCTACAACAAGGCCAGAAACGGCACCGAATCAAGCCTCAAGATCACCCTCTCCCGGGGTGACGGCCTGGGCGCGGCCGGCAACGAGTCTCTCGAGATATACATCCCCGAGCTCGTGTTCGAGGAAAACACCCCGGCGGTGGACGGCCCCCGCGGCCTGCGGGTCAAGCTGCCCTTCCGCGCCTACTACGAGGACTCGGCCGAGGCCTCGGCCGTCCAGTTCACCCTCAAGAACCCGGTGCCCACCTACTAAAGGAGCGTTGAGATGCGGATAAGGATTTTGCCGAAAGGCGCGGCCTGGTACGAGTTCGCCCCCGGCGTCCGGGTGAAGGTCGCCCCCCTCACCCGCCGCCGGATCCGCGAGCTGGTGACGGCCCACCCCGACGACCCCGAGGGTTTTGCCCGGGCCATGGCCGACGAGGCGGTCCTCGAGTGGGAAGGCCTGGTGGACGAAACCGGCGCCCCGCTCGAACCGACCCCGGAGAACAAGGCCGCGGTCATCGACAACCCGCTCATCGGTCCCTGGCTCGAGCCACTGGCCCGCGGCGCGGTGAGCGTGCCCGAGGACGAGGAAAAAAACTGACCCGGGCCGCGGCCTGGCTCTACGGCGGCGACCACGCCATCGGCCCGTCCTACTGCGCCACCTGCCGCCAGGCCGCGGCCCAGACCGGCGGGGACACCCCCTGCCCCACCTGTTCGGCCCGGATGCCGGAACCGCACCCGGCCAACCGCGACATCATCGACCTGGTCACCGTGGCCGCGGGCCAGTGGCGCCTCGGCCCGGCCGGGCCGGTGGGGCTCGACTGGCCGGCCCTGGCCCGGGTGGCCGAGAGCATGGGTATCGAGACCGACGAGATGTTTTACCGCAAGCTGGCGATATTCGAGCGGGCCGCGCTCGAGGCGATGAGAAGGGACGATAATTAGATGACGGTCAGGAACACCACCACCATAGTCATCACCACCGACAACTCCAAGGCCAAGCTCGGCCTCACCCAGACCGGGGCCGCGGTGGAGCGTCTCTCCGCCCGCACCCGGGCCGCGGGCCGGAAGATGAGCGAGTCCCTCGTCCGGGTGAAGGATTCCATCTTCTCCCTGAAGGGGGCCTTCGCGGCCATCGGCGCCGGGGTGACGGCGAAATCCTTCCTCGACGTGGCCTCGTCGTTCGAGCAGATGGAAAAGAAGCTCGACGCCCTCACCAGCGGCCGCGGCAAGGAAACCCTCGAGGAGATCAACGCCTGGGCGCTCGAGATGCCGGTCAACACCCGCAAGGCGGTGGACACCTTCGCGATGATGCAGGCCATGGGCCTGGACCCCACCATCGAGAAGATGCAGACCCTGGTGGACGTGGCCAGCGTCTTCGGCGAGGACGCCATGCCCCGGGTGGCCCGGGCCCTGGGCCAGATGAAGACCCTGGGCAAGCTCTCGGCCGAGGAGCTCAACCAGCTCTCCGAGGCCGGGATAAACGCGAGGAAATACCTGCGCGAGGCCTTCGGCATGGGGGTCTCCGAGCTGCAGAAGTCCGGCATCGAGATAGACCGGATAATCAAGGCGATCATGACCGGGCTCGACCGCGACTTCGGCGGCGCGGCCCGGGCGAACATGGATTCCTGGCAGGGCCTCAAGGCGGCCACGGTCTCGTATATCGACGAGATCGAACGCCGGATCATGGATGCCGGGCTTTTTACCGAGCTCAAGACCCAGCTCAAGCTGGTAAATGACGAGCTCGGCGACTGGCTCGAGAACAACAAGGATCTCATCCGCCAGAAGGTGCCGGAGTACCCGGACGGGCTGAAGGACGGCATCAGCGGCATCGACCAGACAGTTGTCAGTGTGCAAGATCTCTTGGGCAACCTGCCCG
>JALWTY010000185.1 GCA_026993265.1 Desulfobacterales bacterium | reverse complement strand
GGGGCGAGGCGCCGGGCGCCGAGTCAAGGTGGGCGGATTCCGACACCGTATCATCGAGCGCTATAGTTTCTCAACGGACTGTTTAAATACGGCCTGCCCCAGCAAGGTGACGCCTTGAAGGAAAAGATACTCATCGCCAACCGTGGCGAGATCGCCCTGCGGATCATGCGGGCGTGCATTGACCTCGGTCTCGACTACGTGGTGGTATACACCTCGGCCGACGAGGACAGCGAGCACGTCCGCATCAATCTCGACTCCAAATCCAACCGCAGCCGGGCCTGGCGGGTCTCGAGCTACACCGACCCCAACGACATCCTCGCGGTGGCAGACCATACCAACTGCACCGCCATCCATCCCGGTTACGGATTTTTCTCCGAGGACTACCGTTTCGCCCGCCGGGTAACGGTGCGCGACCGGCCACTCACCTTCATTGGCCCCAACTGGGAGGTTATCCGTTCCCTGGGCGACAAGATCAACACCAAGCGGGTGGCCAACCGTCTCGGCATCCCCACCATTCCCGGCACCGACGGCCCCATCTACAACGAGATGGAGGCCGAGGACATCGCCCGCCAGCTTTTCGAGGACCAGCGCGCCTCCGGGGTGGCGAACCCCTCCATCCTGGTCAAGGCCGCGGCCGGCGGCGGCGGCATGGGCATCGAGGAGGTGCAGCGGGTCGAGGAGTTCCGCCGGGTCTACCGTCGGGTCAAGAACTACGCCAAACGCCAGTTCGGCGACGGCGGGGTGCTCATCGAGCAGTGCCTGCGGGACTACAACCACATCGAGGTCCAGATAACCTGCAGCCGCCACGGCGAGCGGGTCCATTTCGGCACCCGCAACTGCACCATCCAGTCAACCGGCCGCCAGAAGCGGCTCGAGGCCGCGCCCGGGTTCGACGAGTCCTGTTTCAATTACGACTTCAACGCGGCCGAGGTGCTCGACCGCATCGTCGAGTACTCACTCAAGCTCGCCTCCCATGTCCGTTACGACAACGTCGGCACCTGGGAGTGGATCGTCACCCGCGACGGCAGTCCCTTCCTCCTCGAGGTCAACACCCGCATCCAGGTGGAAAACGACGTCTCGGCCCGGATAAGCTACATCGACGGCAAGCACCCCAATCTGATCCGCGAGCAGATCCGCCTGGCCCTGGGCGACAGGCTGGGTTACACCCAGAAGGATATCGAGTTCCGCGGCGCCAGCATCGAGATGCGCATCGTCGCCGAGGACACCCAGCGCGGTTTCGCTCCCTGGATCGGCACCATATCCCGCTTCGAGTATCCGGATCATTCCTGGTCGGCCATGTACACCCATGTGCCCTCGGACAGGCCCTACGTCATTCCCAGCGACTACGACCCCAACCTGGCCCTGGCCCTGGTGTGGGGCGACAGCATGGACGAGGCCAAGGAGCGCGGGCGGCGCTTTCTCTCCGAGATGACCATCGAGGGCGAGGCCTCCGACGGCAGCCCCATCGTCACCAACACCGCGTACCTGAACAGCAACTTCGACCGCCTCCTTACCTTCTGACAGGTATTTCATCCATGGAAGAACTCAGGAAAAGGCTCCTCGGGGCCGAAGAAAGGCTCAATTACCTCATCCAGGTCAAGGACAACCGGGAGTGGGGCAATCTTTCCGGCCTCGAGGAAAAATGCCGCAGGTTCAAGGACGGTTTCTACGAGATCGACCGCGAGGAGCTGGCCACCGGGATCAGGAACCTGGAGGACGCCATCAGCTTCCTCGAGGAGCGCTGCGAGGAGAACCTCACTCCGATGGAGAGGGTGCGGATCGTCAGGAGCCCCTTGCGTTTCACCCTCAAGGACATCCTCGAGAACGTCTACGACGACTACACCGAGCTCGGCGGCGAGGAGGACGCCAACATCGATCCCTCGATGATGGTGGCCAAGGCCAACATCGTCCGCCAGGTGAAGAAACGGACCATCACCCAGCAGGTCATGGTCATCGGTCACGAGAAGGGCCACGGCGAGGAGTACAGGAACGGCGGCTGCAGCAAGCCCTGGGGCAACGAAAAGGCCATGCGTTACATGCTGGTGGCCCAGACCGAGGGCATTCCCATCCATTACTATATCTTCACCCCGGGCGCCTACCCGGTGGAGGACTATCCCGGCGCGGCCCAGCAGATCGCGCGCAACCTCTACGTGATGGCCAAGCTCAGGGTGCCGATGATATCGGTCATCAGCGAGGGCGGCTCGGGCGGGGCCGAGGCCGTGGGCATGGCCGATTTCCGTCTCATGTTCTCCCACGGCTACTACTCGGTCATCTCGCCCGAGGGCGCGGCCGCCATCGAGGGCAAGGTCCGCGCCGGCGGCCAGGCTCCCCGTGAGCTGATCGAGCAGGTGGCCGGAAACCTCAAGATCACCGCCGAGGACAACCTCAGGTTCGGCACCATCGACCGGATCATCCGCGAGCCCCTGCTCGGCGGCAAGCGCGACGACTTCCCCTTCTTCCGCAAGATAAAGGCCGAGGTCGTCCGCGCCACCGACGAGGTGGTGCTCAAGACCAAGAGCCTGCGCGCCTTCCGCGCTTACGAGCTGAGCATTGACAAGGCCGAGGAGGGCGCGGCCGAGCCCCAGATCGACATCTCCTGGGAACTCAATCCCGACGAGGTGGAACGGCTTATCCAGCTCAGGAGCCGCAAGTACCGGGCCATGGCCTCGTGGGCCTTCGAGGGCGGCCGCAAGTCGGCCTATTCCAGTTTCTGTTCCGGTGTCCGCCATCATCTGGCCCGGGCCTACTACTCGGTGCGCTACGACATCCTCCGCAGCCAGCAGAAGATGGCCCAGCAGGTGATAAAGGACGTCTCCGGCGAGGGCTCGGTGTTCATCCGCCGGATGGCCGCGCCCATCACCTCGGCCTATGACTTCATCTCCCGCAAGCACGACCAGCGGCCGGCGCGGATATCCCAGGCGGGCGGCCCCTTTGCCTGCGGCGAGGCCGAGGACCTGCGCGACGGATACGTCAGCCCGCTGGCCAACGAGGATCGCACCGTGACCTGCCCCAACGCCGACCGCCACGGATGCAAGGATCTCTGGGTGCCGGACCTGTACGGCGAGTTCTGCGGGGTCTGCGAGAACTGCGGCCATCATTTTCCCCTGGAATACGAATGGTATCTGCGCAACATCTTTGACCGCGACTCCATCCGCGAGTTCAACGCCGACATCGCCTCGGCCAACCCCCTCGAGTACCGCGGGCTCGACGGCAAGCTGAAGGCCGCCCGCGAGAAGACCGGCCGGAAATCGGGCATAATCACCTTTGACGCCCGGGTGTTCGGCATCGACATCGTCGTTGCCATGCTTTACAGCGATTTCAGGAACGGCACCGTGGGCGCGGCCGAAGGAGAAAAGTTCGTCCGCGCCTGCGATCAGGCCCAGCTCAAGCGCAGGCCGCTTTTAGCCTACGTCCACACCACCGCCGGCATCCGCATCCACGAGGGCACCCTCGGGGTCATCCAGATGCCCAAGTGCACCATGGCGGTGCGGGAGTACATCGATTCCGGCGGCCTCTACCTCGTGGTCTACGACAACAACTCCTACGCCGGGCCGGTGGCGAGTTTCCTCGGGTGCTCCCCGTACCAGTTCGCCATCCGCTCGAGCCGCATCGGTTTCGCCGGCGTCGGCGTCATCCGCGAGACCACGGGCCAGGACATCGCCCCTGACTACCACAGCGCGAGAAACGCGCTGCGCCGCGGCCACATCCAGGGCATCTGGGACCGCCGCGAGTTCCGGCGCAATCTCTACCAGGCGCTTATGACCATGGGCGGCCGCAACCTTTACTACCGCTGAGCCGCAGCCGCGAGATCAACGAGGAAGAAGCAGATGAGCGACGACGCCATAGACTTCGAGGAGATATTCGCCCAGTACCGCTCCGACCCCTACGACTACGTGGACGTCCACTCCATCCATACCGGCCGGATACGTTTCATGGTCAAGGAGGGGGACGAGGTCGAGGGCGTCACCGGCCAGTGGCGCCACATCCCCGGAACCCCGCTCTACGTCCTCACCCGGGAGCGCAACCCCAAGACCGTCCATTCCCCTACCAACGGCACCATCTCCTTTGTCCGCCAGGATCTGGAGGGCATGTTCACCGAGGCCGGGGAGAAGATCATCACCATCAGGCACCCGCTCAAGAAACGTGAGATCATCGACCGGATACTGCGCCAGGTGCTCACCCCGTTCAACGCGCCGGAACGGGCCAAGTACTATTTCTCGCCCGAAATCCAGTCCCGCATCGACAAGTACGGCCAGCGCGAGGTCATGGTCAACCCCGGCGACGAGATCATGACCATGAGCCTGATGAAGCGCGACACCCCGGTCTTCTACACCGGCGAGCCCGGCATCATCCATTCCGTCTATTTCCGCCCCGGAGTCACGGTGGAGCAGGGCGAGCCCCTGCTCGGCCTCTGCTCCAGGGAGAAACTCCCCTTTATCGAGAAGATCATCACCCGGGTCAAGGCCGAATGGGATTGACCTGAACCGCATGCGTTCGGACACACATTCATCCGGGAGTGAAACCGTCCCGGCCGCGTGGGCCGGCCTCACCCCTGCCGCGGTCAGGGAACACGCGCTCGGCCGCGAGCTCGCCCTGCGGCGCGGGGAACACCCGCACGCGGAAAGGATAATCCGCCGCGGCCTGATCGTCGGCTCGGCCATCGTCGTCGAGCGCGCCATCCCCAGCGGCTTTGCGCGGGTCCGGGAACTGCTTGCCGCAGCGGAGCGGGAAGGACGTTCCTTTCCCGACGGCCTGGCAGTGGTGGCGGAGGAACTGTCTTCCGGCCGCGGCCGGTTCCGCCGCGCCTGGCACGCACCTTCCGGCGGGATCTGGCTCACCCTGGCGCTCTCCGGCTCCCTGACCG
This sequence comes from Desulfobacterales bacterium, assembly GCA_026993265.1. Taxonomy (GTDB): domain Bacteria; phylum Desulfobacterota; class Desulfobulbia; order Desulfobulbales; family JAJRZW01; genus JAJRZW01. Next base: position 10,992 of record JALWTY010000185.1, on the reverse strand, counting down.
ACGCCTCCGCCCGCCTGCTGCCGCTCGCGGCCGGGGTCGCGGTCTGCGAGGCGGTGCGGGAGATCGCGGGCGACGCCTGCCTGAAATGGGTCAACGACGTCATGGTCGGGGGGCGCAAATGCGCCGGAATCCTGATCGAGAGCGAACGGCGCGGCGGCGAGGATTTTTTTATCGCCGGCATCGGAGTGAACGTCAACAACCGCGAGTTCCCCCCGGAGATCGAGGACACGGCCATATCCTTGGCCCAGGCCTGCGGCCGGGACCTCGACCTCTCCGCCTTTGCCGTCTCCCTCATGGGCAAGCTGGCCTGGAACATCGGCCTTCTCCATGATTACGACGAGGTTCCGGCCTCGATGCCGGAGGGAATGCCGCCGGTCGCGGTCCGCTGGCTTGCGCTGAGCGACACCATTGGCCGCCGGGTCGCCTTTGCCCACGACCTCGACCGCGGGGTGATGTACGAGGCCGTGGCCGAATCCCTGGCCCCCGACGGCAGCATCAACCTCCGTCTCGACGACGGTTCGCTGGTCAACGAGGTCAGCGGCGAGCTGCGTTACCTGTGACCGCCCAGCAAGGAAGGCCGCGCGCGGACTTCCTTGCTGGGCGGAAGGCAAAAGTCAAAAGTTAAAAGTCAAAAGTATCGGTGGGTTACGGATCAGATGGTTTCGTGCCGTTACGATCCCGTTACCCCTAAACCCCTGCGCCTGCGATGCCCCTGGTGTCGGTGATAATACCCTCGTACAACCGCGCCGGATGGCTGCCGGGCGCGGTTGACTCGGTCCTTTCCCAGAGCCTGGCCGGTATCGAGGTCATCGTGGTGGACGACGGCTCTGACGACGATACCGTCTCCGCCCTTGGCCCGAGGATGGAACGCATCCGTTACCTCAGGCAGGAGCGGGCCGGGGTGGCCGCGGCCCGCAACCGGGGAATAGCCGCGGCCCGGGGAGAGATGATCGCCTTCCTCGATTCCGACGACCGCTTCACCCCGGACAAGCTCGCCCGCCAGCTCGCCTTCATGCGGGCCAATCCCCGCCTCCTTATAAGCCACACCGACGAGGTCTGGTACCGCCGCGGCAAATTGCTCAACCAGAAGAGGAAGCACGCCCGTTCGGGCGGTTATCTCTTTTCGAAAAGCCTTGCGATCTGCTGCGTGGGCATGAGCACGGTCATGGTCAGGCCGCGTTTTTTCGAGCTTTGCGGCGTCTTTGACGAGGACTTCCCCTGTTGCGAGGACTACGAGCTGTGGCTGCGGGCGTCCCACCGTCTGCCTTTCGGTCACCTTGCCGCGCCGCTGGTGATCAAGAACGGCGGCCGGGGCGACCAGCTATCGGTCATCCACCGGATGGGCATGGACCGTTACCGCATCAGGGCCATTGTCCGGCTTGTTTCGCATTGCCGGCTCTTCCCGGAGCAGGAGCGGGCGGCGCGGGCCGAGCTGGCCCGCAGGGCGGAGATCTACGGCAACGGCTGCATCCGCCACGGCCGGCCGCAGGAAGGCGGGCGGTATCTTGAGCTTGCCGCCATGGCCGCCTCCGGCGCGGAGTTGCCGGCCGACATTCCCGTCGGCGGCCCTGTGGCCGGGGCCGTCACGGCTTGAGTCGGGCGAGGTTGCCGGTCTCGCCCACAACCACCAGGATGTCGCCGCGGCCCAGGGGCTCGTTCGCTTTCGGGATCAGGGAGAAACGGTCTCCGTCCGCCTTTTTTATCGCGATCACCTGGACATTGTGCTTGTTGGTCAGGTCGAGGTCGCGCAGGCTCTTTCCCGCCCACTGGTCCACGGTGATCTCCTGAAGGACCATCTCCTGGTCAAAGGGCAGGTAGTCGATGAAGCCGGGAATGGTGATCTTCTTTGCCATGTGGCGGGCAGCCATGTGTTCGGGGATGATCGCCTCCTCGACCCCGATCTTGTCGAGCAGGTTGACGTGGTCCTGGTTGATGGCCTTGACCCAGACCACCGGCACCCCCAGTTCCTTGAGGTACATGGAAATCATGGCGCTGGCCGCGATGGAGTCGCCCACGCTGACCAGCACGTGGGTGAGGTCGCCGACCCCGAGCTGCTCCAGGGCCTGCTTGTTGCTCGCGTCGGCCAGGTATACCTGGGTGAGGCTGTCCTGGGCCCGGCGGACGTTGTCCGGGTCCGCGTCTATACCCATGACCTTGACGCCTGCGCGCATTAGCTCGATCCCGAAGGTGAGCCCGAACTTGCCCAGCCCGATTATTCCTGCCTGCACGTATCTGCCCATGATATGTCCTCCCTTGGTGGGCGGTTTCAGCCGATGAGGAGCCGGTCTTCCGGCCAGCGGTAGAACTGTTCCCTGTGCAGCTCCTGAAGGGCGGCGAGGAGAAAGAGCGGCCCGAGCCTGCCGATGAACATCAGCAGGGTTATCATTAGCCTGCCCGCGGCGGACAGCTTCGGGGTCAGGCCGGTGCTCAGCCCCACGGTGCCGAAAGCGCTGACCGCCTCGAACATGGTTTCGAGAAACAGTCCCCGCGCCTGGGCGTGGGGGATGTCGCCGCCCTCGGTGATGTTCAGGAGCATGGTCGCGCCCATTACCAGGATGAAGGCGAGGACCATCAGGACGATGGCGCGGTTGAGCGTTTCCGGCTCCACCGCGAAACGGCCTATGGTCGCCTGCTCGCGGCCCTTTATTTTTGAGGCGATGAAGGCTGTCACGGCCCTGAAGGTCGTGACCTTGACCCCGCCGGCGCAGGAGCCGGGCGCGCCGCCGATGAACATCAGGGTCATCATCACGATCAGGCTGACGTTGGTCATCCCGCCGATGTCCACGGTGTTGAACCCGGCGGTGCGGCAGGTGACCGACTGGAAGAGCGAGGTGAGGAGCCGTTCCGGCAAGGACGAGGCGGCCGCGGCCGGGCTGAAGCTCTCGGCCGCGAAGATGGCGGCCCAGCCCGCGAGTATGAGAAAAAGCGAGGTTGAGATAACCGTGGCCGAGTACCAGCTCAGCCGCTGTCTTTTTCTTTTTCTCCGCGCCAGGGCCTTGCTTGCCCCCTCGATCTCGACCACCACCGAAAAACCCAGGCCGCCGAGCACGATCAGGGTCATGAAGACCAGGTTAAGCTTGAGGTTGGCGGCCTGGGAGACGAGGCTGTCCGGGTTGAGGGAAAACCCGGCGTTGCAGAAGGCGGATATGGAGTGGAACACCGCGCTGTATGGGGAAAATGCTCCCCGGCCGCAGACGAAGACGAGAAACGCGCCCGCCGCCTCGATGAGGATGGTCCAGATGAATATCCTCTTGAGGAAACGCCCCAGGTCGAAGCTCGGGTCGTGCAGCAGGCTCTGGCCGACCGCCACCCGGTCCACCAGCGACACCCGGCTGCGGCGCAGATAGAAGGCGAGCGAGGTGAAGGTCATTATTCCCAGCCCCCCGGCCTGGATGAGAACCAGGATCACGGTCTGGCCGAAACGGGTGAAGAAGCTGCCGGTGTCCACCACTACCAGCCCGGTGACGCAGGTGGCGCTGGCCGCGGTGAACAGGGCGTCGGTCCACGAGATCCCGGCCGGAGAGCTGTAGCGGCTGTGCAAAAGGGCCGCGCCGCAGGCTATGGTCAGGGCGAAGAAGATTATCGGCAGGGCCAGGGGGGGTATGCGGAGTGTCGGTCTCAAGGGCGGCTCCGGAGATCCAGGGTTGTCGGGACGAACCCGCCCCCTATATAAATCAGCCTCGCCATGACCGCAAGCGCGGTTTTCGGCTTTGATTCCGGTTGACACTTTGAATTTCCGGGCGGTAATGTTAAGAAATTTCTTAATCGTCCCCCGCCCTGACGGTCTTGTTGCGGGGGCGGAAGAACGATGGTCCGGTAAAAGAGCCGCGAAGCCGGCTTTTTACGAGGCCGTCAAAAGGACTACACTTGGAATGATCCTCGAATCCCTGGAAAGATTAGGCGACTGGGCTACCTATTGGCTCGGCGACATCGGCCGCATGGGCCGTTTTCTCGGCGCGGCGGTGCGCGGGGTGTTCCGGCCGCCGTTCCGCTTCCGGGCCCTGCTCGGGCAATTGCGCGAGATCGGGGCCAATTCCATCGGGGTGATATTCTTTACCGCCCTGTTCACCGGCATGGTCCTGGGGCTGCAGGGGTATTACACCCTGAGAAAATTCGGCAGCGAGGGCATGCTGGGTTCGGCCGTGGCCCTGTCGCTTCTCCGGGAGCTGGGGCCGGTGCTCACCGCCCTGATGGTCACCGGCCGGGCCGGCAGCGCCATGTGCGCCGAGGTGGGCATCATGCGCAACAGCGAACAACTCGACGCGCTCGAATGCATGGCGGTCGATCCATTCCGCTACCTCATCGCCCCCAAGCTCCTCGCCACCGTCATCGCCATGCCGGCGCTGACCATGATCTTCAACGTGGTCGGTATCTTCGGCGGCTACATCGCCGGGGTCGAACTCCTCGGGGTCTCCTCGGGCGCGTTCATGAGCGGCATGGAAGGGAGCGTGGTGGACCGCGACATCGTCATGGGCCTGGTCAAGGCCGTGGTCTTCGGGGTGGTCGTGGTCTGGGTCTGCACCGGCAGGGGATACTTCGTCCACCGTATCCGCGGCGCCGGGTTCGGAGCCGAGGGGGTAAGCAGGATCACCACCCAGGCGGTGGTGATATCGTCCATATCGGTCCTGGTCTGGGACTACATCCTCACGGCCGTCTTGCTATGAAGAACGGAGCGGTTATCAGGCTCGATGAAGTGAGCAAGGGCTTTGGCAGCCAGCTCGTCCTCAATCGGATAAGCATGGATGTCCCCAGGGGCCGGACCACGGTGATCGTGGGCGGCAGCGGCCAGGGCAAGAGCGTGACCCTGAAGCTGATCCTTGGCCTCATGACTCCGGACAGCGGCCGGGTGCTGGTGGACGGCGAGGACATAACCAGGATGAAGAAGCGCGATCTCGACCGGGTCCGCTCCCGTTTCGGGGTTCTCTTTCAGGGCGCGGCCCTGCTCGATTCCCTTTCGGTGTTCGACAACGTCGCCCTGCCGCTCCAGGAGCGCACAAGCCTCGGCCGCGACGAGATCAGGGACAGGGTGATGGCCACCCTGGAGCAGCTCGGCCTCACCGGCCATGAGAACAAGTTTCCGGCCCAGCTGTCCGGCGGGATGAAAAAGAGGGTCGGCCTGGCCCGGGCCCTGCAGCTCGAGCCGGAGATCATGCTGTTTGACGAGCCCACCACCGGCCTGGATCCGGAAAAGACCATGGAGATATACCGGCTGTTCAGCGAGACCCGTGAGCGTTTCGGCTACACCGCGGTCATCGTCAGCCACGACATCCCCAAGGTCTTCAACCTGGCCGATCAGGTGGTGGTCCTCAACCATGGCCGGGTGTGGTCGTTTGCCTCGCCCGAGGAACTGCAGCTTTCGGACGATCCCGAGATCGTCGGGTTCGTCCGTTCCACCATGGGAACCATATACCGCTCAGGCGGCGTTGAATGACGGTTGACTCCGGGCCGCAGCGGCGCGGGCCGGCACGGGTGCGAAGATGAGAAAACTGAACACGGACATAATTGTCGGACTGTTTCTGGTCACAGGCTTCCTCTGCTTTGTCTGGTTGTCGCTCAGGCTCGGGGAGTTCTCTTTTCTGGCCGCGAGGAACAGCTATGTCCTCTCCGCCGCCTTTGACAACGTCTCCGGCCTGAAAAAGGGCGCGGTGGTGGAGATCGCCGGAGTCAGGATCGGCTCGGTCGAGCGCATCAGCCTCCGCGACGACGACCGCGCCGAGGTGGCCCTGAGGATCGACATGGGCGTCAAAATAGGCGACGACGCCATCGCCTCCATCCGCACCAAGGGGATAATCGGCGACAAGTACGTGCGCATCATCCCCGGCGGGTCTGAAGACTACCTCGGCGACGGCGACCGGATCACGGACACCGAGTCGGCCGTTGACCTTGAGGAACTGGTGAGCAAGTACATATTTGGAGACATGAAGTGATGGAGCGCCACAGGATGCGGCCGCTGGCCGTTGCGGTCCTTCTGGCCGCCGCGGCCCTCGTTCTTCCGGCCGGTTTTTGCCTGGCCGCGGACGGGGACGCCGGCAACGGCATGGACATGAGCGGTATCGACATGGACTATGTCGAGGACGATCCCTTTGCCCCGGAGGGGGGCGCGGCCGCGGTAAACGATCCGCTCGAACCGCTCAACCGCATCTTTTTCGCCTTCAACGACAGGCTCTACTTCTGGGTGGTGCGGCCGGTGTCCAGGGGATACGATTTCGTGGTGCCTGATACGGTGCGGAAAGGCATCAGGAACATTTTTTTCAATATCGGCGCCCCGGTCCGTCTGGTCAACAACCTGCTCCAGGGCGAGGTGAAGGGCGCGGGCGTGGTCTTCGGCCGCTTTCTCATAAACTCCACCGTGGGGCTGGCCGGGTTTTTCGACGTGGCCGGCTCCTCCCTGGGGCTGAAGCCGCGGCGCGAGGATCTGGGCCAGACTCTCGGCCGTTACGGGATCGGCGGGGGGCCGTACATCTGCTGGCCCATTCTCGGTCCCTCCAGCCTGCGCGACAGCATCGGCCTGGCGGGAGATTACTTTCTCGATCCTATAAGCTACCTCGGCCGCGAGGACTTCCTTGCCGGCGTCTCGGCCTATTCCCTCAAGAAGATAAACGTTGCCGGCGAGGAGGGCCGCGTCTATGAGGATATGAAGAGATCCTCCCTTGACCCCTACGTGGCCATGCGCGACGCCTACCGCCAGTTCCGGGAAAGCAGGATCAAGAACGAGATCCGGCATTGAGCCGCTGGTTGAAACGGGTAAAGCGTGGTTTGCCAGATAGGGCATTTTGAGCCGGATTATGCCGCAGCAAAAGCCAGGCGCGGTAGTTTTTCAACCGGTTGTGAACCGGGCGGATGAATCATGAGAAGAGAGTTTATGCCATGCGGTTTCCCTGCAAGATGAAGTATGTGATTGTGGCCGTTGCCTTGGCCGTTTTCATGTCCGCTTTTCCCGCGGCCGCGGCAAGCGATGCCACCCGGGCCATGGACGAGACGGTGCAGAAGATCTTTTCCCTGCTCTCCGACAAGGCTCTGGCCGCCCCGGAGCGGCGCGAGGAGCGGCGCAGGCTGATCATGGCCGAGGTGGACAGGCGGTTCGACTTCGTCGAGATGTCCATGCGGGCCCTGGGCCGGCCGTGGCGGGGCCTGAACCGCGAGCAGCGGATCGAGTTTGTGAGGCTCTTTTCCGAGCTGTTGAAAAAAACCTACATCCGTCGCATCGAGGCCTATTCGGACGAGAAGGTCGAGTTCCGCAAGGAGAACCGCGACGGCAAACGGGCCATGGTTTACAGCGCCATAATCAGGGGCGACCAGGAGATCCCGATCAACTACGCCATGAAACTGAAAAAGGGAAGGTGGCGGGTTTACGACGTGGTTATCGAGGGGGTCAGCCTGGTGCGCAATTACCGTACCGAGTTCTCCCGGGTGCTGCGCAAGGAAAAATACGCCGGCCTGGTCAGCCGGCTGCGCCGCAAGATAGAGGAACTCGCGGCAAAGGAAGGCGGAGCGGATGGCTGATTCCCGTCTGCTGTGCGATCACGACGAGCGGGTGGCCGCGGCCCTGGCCTTCCTCGAGCCGGAAGAGGCCCGGGAGCTGTGTTCCGTTATGGAGCTGCGGTCCTACCCGGCCGGAGCCGTGCCGGTGCGTGACGGCAGCCCGTGCGGGTTCATGGGGTTCCTCGTCTCCGGCCGTCTCGCTGTGCGCAAGGAGACTGCCTTCCCGGGGAGGCATACCTTGGTGGCGGTGCTTGAGCCAGGGGCTTTGGTGGGAGGAGTTCCGGCCGCGGAGCACGGCGTCTGCGGGGCGACCGTCGCGGTGATGGAGGACGCCGAGCTCATGGTCATGGAGAACGGCGTCCTGGAGCGGTTGCTGGCGGAGAACCCCGCCCTGGGGATAAAACTCCTCAAAAGGGTCATCCAGGTGCTCGGCACAAGGCTCCACCGGGCCTACGACCGTCTCGCCTCCCTGCTGTAGCGGGACCATGGCGCAGCGCAGGGCCGGCGGACGCCGGAGGGTCAGGAGACGCGGAGCGGTTTTGCCCTTGAACGGCGGGTTGATTGCCGATTTTATCGCCCCTGCCGTCATCTTTCTCGGGGCAAGCCTTTTTTTCTCCATCCGTACCGGGGCCGGGGCCGGGCTGACGCTGTTTGCAGCCGTTCCCATCCTGCTCTACTGTGCCGCGGGAGCCGTATCCGTGCGGGGCTGCGCCAGGATCGCGGCCGGGATCGTTCCTTCCGGCGGCGCGGCCGGGGCCGCGGCAGAGGTTTTTTCCCTGGCGGTGGTGCTGGGGTTGCTTTTTGTCCTTCTGGTTCTGCCTGTGGCCGGTTTCTATTTCAAGAACATGGGCGGAGCTGACGCATGCGCCGCCTACGGCGTATTCATGATCAACCTGGTCCTGCTCCAGGCCGTGGCCCTCAGCCGCAACCTGCGGCAGCTCGCGGCCTCGCTTTTGTCCCGGCCGCGGCCGCCGCGCGGTTAGCGGCGTTGGCTTTTCTCATGCCGCGCGCCGCTTGCGCGTTGTGCCGTTTATGGTTGACAACCCGCGGTTATCCCGTATAATTCCCCGGTTTAAACGCCAGCCATCCGGTTCTCCGGAGGTGGATCTTGCGCGCCATACCCTTCAGCGAAATACCGGAGCAGGGCCTTGAGCTCGAGCTGCACGGTCTGGATGTCGGCGAGGCCGGCGGGGCCGAGGCCGATGGCGGCGTGGACGCGGAGCTGAGGCTCGACCACGGGCCGGACGGCCGGGTGCTGGTGCGCGGGCGTATCCGCTGCCGGGCCGGGCTGCGCTGCGACCGCTGCCTTGACTCCTTTGCCGTGGAGCTGCGTCAGGATTTCAGCCTGGTTCTCGAGCCTGTTTCCTGCGCCCGCGGTTTCGGGAGCGAATACCACCTCGAGGCGGACGAGCTGGAGGTGGAGTTCGTCGAGCAGCCGGTTGTGGATCCGGCTTCCATAGTGGTTCAACAGTTCATCCTCTCCCTGCCGGCCAAGAGGCTCTGCCGGGAGGATTGTCCCGGCCTGTGTCCCGGTTGCGGCCGGGACCTGAAAAGCGCCGCCTGTGAATGCGGTTCCGGAGCCGGCGGTCCTTTTGCCGCCCTTGCCGCGCTGCTGCGGGACGATTCCGGAAAACAGGGAGGCTGAACGCGGCAATCACCGTGAACAGGGCGGGAGCCTGCCCGCCCTGACTGTTTTTTGTTCTGTCAGGTCATATAAGAAATTCAGGAGGACTCTAAAATGGCCTTGCCCAAGAGGAGACACAGCCATTCGCGCACGCGCAAGCGCCGTTCCCATGACGCGCTCAAGGTGGCCTCGCTTTCAACCTGCAAGGAGTGCGGAGAGGTCAAGCAGCCGCACCGTCTCTGTCCCGGTTGCGGTTCCTACGCCGGCAGAAAGGTCTACGACCTGGAAGAAGAGGCGCTCGACTGATTTATGGCTATCCGCATCGCCCTTGACGCCATGGGCGGGGACTCGGGCCCTGCCCCGCTCGTCGAAGGCGCGGCTCTGGCCATGGCCGAGGAGCCGGAGCTCTCGGTCGCCCTGGTCGGGGATCCGGACCGGATATCGGCGGAACTCGCCCGTCTTGGCGTCGGGGAAGAGAAAAGACTGCCCATCGTTCCGGCCACCCAGGTGGTTGAGATGGGCGAGTCTCCCATGGATGCCCTGCGCAAAAAACGTGACAGCTCCATTCTGGTCGCCTTCCGGGAACACCGGGAAAACCGGGCCGACGGGGTGGTGAGCGCGGGCAACTCGGGTGCGACCATGGCCGCGGCCATCCGCTGCCTGGGGCGGCTGCCCGGAGTGGCCCGGCCCGGTATCGCCGGGGTCTTTCCCACCCTGAAGCGGCCGGTCCTGATGATGGACGTGGGCGCAAACGTGGATTGCCGTCCCAAGCATCTCTTCCAGTTCGGGGTCATGGCCTCGGTTTACCATGAGCTGTGTTTCGCCACCTCCGCTCCCCGGGTCGGGCTGCTCTCCATCGGCGAGGAGCGCGGCAAGGGCAACGCCTTGGTGAGGAAGGCCCATGAGCTTTTCAGTAACAGCGCCCTGAACTACGTGGGCAACATCGAAGGCGGCGATATCTGGAGCGGCGATCTAGACGTGGTGGTCTGCGACGGTTTTGTCGGCAACGTCTGCCTCAAGATAAGCGAGGGCCTGGCCGAGGCCCTGAGCCGGATGCTGCGGGACGAGATCACAGGCAGCCTTTCCTCGCGCCTTGGGTATCTCATGAGCCGCAGCGCTTTCGGCCGTTTCAGGAAGCGGATCGACTATGCCGAATACGGCGGCGCGCCGCTTCTCGGACTCAGGGGTTACGGCATCGTCGGCCACGGCAGGTCGAGTGCGGTGGCGGTCAAGAACGCAATCATGGTCGCCGCCGACATGATCGGCAAGGACATCGTCGGCAGGATCGGGAAGAAACTCGAGCGCGGCGGCCTTTTCGATGTCCCTGACGAGGACTTCGACACGGAGGCGGGATAAAGTGGATGCGAACAGGGTCAGGGCCGCTGTCTGCGGCACCGGTTCCTATCTGCCGGAAAGCCGCCTTTCCAATCACGACCTGGAAAAGATGGTGGAGACCTCGGACGAGTGGATCTCCACCCGGACCGGGATCCGGTCGCGCCGGATCGCGGGCGCGGGCGAGATCACCTCGGTGCTTGCGACCAGGGCGGCCCGGGCGGCTCTGGCGGCCGCCGGGGTGAGGGCGGAAGACATCGGGCTGATCGTGGTCGCGACCATCACCGCGGCCAGCCCCATGCCTTCCTGCGCCTGCCGGGTGCAGCGCGAGATCGGCGCGGACAAGGCGGTGGCCTTCGATATCGGCGCCGCCTGTTCGGGATTCGTTTACGGAGTCGATATTGTCGAGAAGTATATCCGCGCAAATCCGGGGCTCAAGGCCCTGGTCATCGGCGCCGAAACCCTGTCCAACCGGGTGGACTGGTCCGACCGCAACACCTGCGTCCTCTTTGGCGACGGCGCCGGGGCCGCGGTAATCTGCGGCGACTCGTCCG
>JALWTY010000184.1 GCA_026993265.1 Desulfobacterales bacterium | reverse complement strand
CGTGTCTTCATGCTGGAGGAACTAAGGGATGTGGACCGGCCGGCCGACCTCGGCGCTCTCGGTGATAATCCCCTGTCTTGACGACGGGGAGGCCCTTGCCCGCACCCTCGGGCATATCATGGCCGAGCCCGGCGTGGACGAGGTGGTGGTGGCGGACGGCGGCAGCAGGGACGGCGGGCCGCAGACGGCCGCGGCCGCCGGGGCAAGGGTCGTCACCGCGCCACCCGGCCGCGGCATCCAGCAGAACCGCGGCGTGGAGGCGGCCGGCGGCGAGTTCCTCTTCTTTCTCCACGCCGACTCCATTCCTCCGGCCGGGTTCGCGGCCATCATCAGGAAAACCCTGGCCGATCCGGATGTGGCGGCGGGCGCTTTCTCCCTCGGCCTGGACCGGCGCGGGCTTGGGCCCTGGCTGGTCTGCGGCGGAGCCAACCTGCGCTCCCGCCTCTTTTCCCTGCCCTACGGCGATCAGGGCATCTTTCTGCGGCGGCAGACCCTTGAGGCGGCTGGCGGCTTCCCGGAACAGGAGATCATGGAAGACTTCGAACTCATGCGCAGGCTCAGGCGCATGGGCCGGGTGGCAATCCGGCCGGAGAGGATGATAACGTCGGCCCGGCGCTGGCAGCGGCTCGGCTACCTGCGCGCAACGGTTCTCAACCAGTACATGATCGCCGCCTACCTGCTCGGGGTTTCGCCCGCCTCCATCTCCAGACGGTACCGCAGGGTTTCAAGCTCCCGCTGAGTCCTGTTCTTCCCCAGGTATCTGCGCGGATCAAAGCCTTCCGGGATTGCGGGCTCCCTGGGCAGGAAACGGCGGCGCAGGTCAGGATCGCGGGCCAGGCCCAGCGAGGTCTGGGAGGCGGCGAGCAGCCAGGGATAAAAAAGGGAGCGCTTCAGAAAGGGGGCAGAGCTGGACAGCAGCGCGGCCAGGCAGGCAAAGAGGATCACGTCCACGGCGACTCCCTTGATGAGCCCGAACAGGCCGCCAAGGCCGCGGTCGAGCCCTTTCAGCAGGGTCAGGTGCACCGCTTTTTTGAGAAGCAGGCCCAGGAGCCGGACCAGAAGGTAGGCGGTGACGAAGAGAAATACGCAGGTTATGATAAAGCGGATCTCGGGCTGGGCCGCAAGACCGGCGAGCCGGGGAGAGACCACGGCGTGCAGTCTGGCCGCGGCAATGAACCCCGCGGCCAGGGCGGCGAGAAAACTGAGCTGGCTGACCATGCCGGTCCAGATCCCCCGCAGGGTGAAGCCCGCGGCAATGGCGATGAAGAGGATGTCGATGCTGGTCATGAAGATCGGTCTACTGTGATGAAATCGTAACAACGGCTTCCTGCCGTTGTTACTCAACGGAAAGCCAAAGCGTAGCTTCGGCTTTCCTCTCGAAATTACGCCGTTTTTCAAACAGCGCAATTTCGCCGCCGCGTCCTGCGGCGGATGATGGACCCGTTGTTACGGGTCCATCAACTGTGATGAACCCGTAAAAATATACTGAGCCGGGAGCGGGTCCACGTAATTTCAACAAATTAGAAGCGCAATTTCCGTTGACCCGCAATTCAATGAAAGAAAAACGTTTTTACGGCGCCGGAGCAAGAAAATTGCGCAGCGTCATGCCGCTTGCGGCCGCAGCGGAGCAGGCCGCTGCCCGGCTGTTTCCCGGCAGCGGCGCGGTTCTTCGCGCAACCGGACTCGCATCCCCCCTGCCCGATCCGGCCGGATTCCTCTGCCCAACGGAACGGCTGCGGCTCAAGGACATCACCAGCCTCAAGCGCAGACGGCAATGGCTCGGCGGCAGGCTGGCCGTGAAAAGGGCCGCGGCCGCGCATATCGGCTGCGATGCCGCGGAACTGGCCATCCGTCCGGAGGAGGATGGCAGGCCGGTCCTCTTGCGCGGGGGAAAAGCCGAAAAGACCTGCGTATCCATAAGCCACAGCCACGATATGGCCGTGGCCGTGGCCGCGGCCGCGCCCTGCGGTATCGACGTGGAGAGGATCAGCCCCAGGCCGGCGAGGCTCGCGGAACGCTTTTCCCTGCCGCAGGAGTCAAGACTGCTCGAACCGGTCGGCGATGAAACCGGATACACCATGCTCTGGTGCGCAAAAGAGGCGCTGCGCAAGGCCATCCGCCCCATGCCCGGTTTTCTCGGCCTGGAGCTTTGCAGGATGGAGGCACATGAATATGGGTATATTATGGCGTTCTCAACCCCGGCAACCCGGGAATGCCGGTGTTTCGCCGCCGCTGACGGAACATACGCCCTGGCCCTGTTTGTGGGAGTTCAGGGGCCCATGTAAGACGGACCCGTAACAAGTCCGTTTCACGGCCTCGTTACGAGTCCGAAGGCAAAAGTCAAAATTAAAAAGTCAAAAGTATCGGTGGGTTACTGACAAGAAAACTTGTGCCTTCGGAGCTGTTCCGGGTTGTTACAAGTTCATCATGTAAACCAAGGACGAAAGAATGGACATAGAAAAACAGCTTGCCGTCATTCCCCTGTTCGCCAACCTGTCGCCGGACGAGTACCGCAGCCTGGCCGCCATTGCCACGGTGCGGGAATACGGGCGCGGGGCCGCCCTCTTTGGCGACGGCGAGCCGGGCGACGGACTCTACATCCTTTTGTCCGGCCGGGTCAAGATATACAAGGTCTCGGCCGACGGCCGCGAACAGATACTGCATATCCTCGGGCCGGGCGAACCCTTTGGCGAGGCCGCGGTCTTTGCCGGATCGAGTTTTCCGGCCAACGCCACCGCCCTTTCCGCGGTCCGGGTGTTCTTCATTCCCAGGAAACCGTTCGTGGAGCTGATCCACCGGATGCCGCAGCTGGCCATGAACATCATGGCCTCGATGTCGCGGCGTCTGAAAAAATTCGCCGGCATGATCGAGGCCCTTTCCCTGAAGGAGGTGCCGGCCCGGCTCGCGGCCCACATGCTCTTCATCGCCGGACCTGACTGCGAGGGCAAAATCATCCGCCTGAAGATCAGCAAGGCCCAGCTCGCCTCCTTTCTCGGCACCATCCCCGAGACCCTTTCCCGGATCTTCAAGAAGATGAGCGCCAGGGGATACATCGAGGTCAACGGGCCGGTGATAACCATCCGCGACTGCGAAGGGCTGGAAGCGCTGGCCCATGGCCTGGAAAGGCTTTGAGGCGCCTGAAGACGCCATGAACAAAAAGATCCTCTTCCTCTGCACCGGCAACTCCTGCCGCAGCCAGATGGCCGAAGGCTGGGCGAAAACCCTTCTGGCCGCCAGGGGCATAGAAGCCTTTTCCGCCGGGGTGGAGAAACACGGTCTCAACCCCAGGGCGGTGGAAGTGATGGCCGAGGCCGGGGTGGACATCTCGGCGCACGGGTCAAAACTGGTGGAAGAGCTTGGGATAAAGGAGTTCGACCTGGTGGTGACCCTGTGCGGCCATGCGCAGGAGAGCTGCCCCTCTTTTCCCGGCCGGGTGATCCACGCCGGGTTTCCCGATCCGCCAAAGCTCGCGGAAAATGCCGCCACCAGGGAAGAGGAACTCGAATGCTACCGCCGGGTGCGCGACGGCATCAGGGACTTTGTCGAATCCCTGCCCGGGGTTCTCAGGAGCCAGGAGCCAGGAGCCGGGAAACAGGAAACGGAAAGGGAGTGAACACCCTCCTGCTGCGTTCAGGCCTCGAGCTCGAACTCGTAGTTGATTCCGGCGCGGCTGAAGTGGTCGAGGATCTTTTTCAGGCCGTAGAGGTTGTCCACCCTGAACCTTATCTCCCAGGCCGAGACCTCGGCCGGCTCCCTGGCCAGGCAGTCCACCTCGCTGACCCGCATCTCGCGGGGGGCGGCGCTGAGCATGGACATCAGCCGCTGCCGCTTCAGCTTATCGACGACGATCAGGCTCTGCATCCGGGTAAGCATGGTGTGTTTCAGTTTCCAGCGGACCTGGACCACGTCCTCGCGCTGGATCTTGAGCTCGCCGATGCGGGCGCAGTCCTTGCGGTGCACCGACAGGCCCCGCTCGCTCAAGAGGCCGTAAAGCCCCTTCTCCACCGGCACCGGGTGGCAGCAGCCGGAGAACTTCACGCAGGCCGGGTCCAGGGTGTCGAGAAAGATGAGATTGAGGTAGCCGGTTGGCGGCTGGAGGATGCAGCGGTCGCGGTAGAGGGTGTCGATGATCGTCCGGACCACCGCCCGCAGGGATATCCTGCCGCTGCCGATGCCGGCGCACAGGCCGCGCATGTCGTCCGTCTCGAAGCTT
>JALWTY010000183.1 GCA_026993265.1 Desulfobacterales bacterium | reverse complement strand
CGGGGTAGGCCTGCTCAAGACGTAGGGAAAAAAATATCAGGGGGAAGTCCGCGAGCGGCCGGCCGCTTTCAAGCGGCCGCAGGGCCATGTCGTCATCCAGGAAGAACCGCTCGCAGACGAAGTCGTCATCATCATTCACCTGTTCATAGACAAGCTGGAAGCCCAGGCTGCTCATCCCAACCCGATAGGAGTTGGCAAAGACGAGGGCCACCGGAATCCTTCCCCGCCAGCCCTTGCGGCGGACGCCCTTCTCGCCCGGCGCATCCCGCCCATCCCTGCGTCTTCTCCTGTCCGCGCCACGCCCCATCGGGGTGCCCGCCCTGCCGTTCAGTCCTTGTTGATCCGCTTGTATGCCGGGGTTTCGAATCCCCGCTCGTCAAGGGGATCAAAAGCCCCGCCCGCCGGATGACGGGGCGGTTCATTGCTGTTTCGCTCTGCCATGTCGAAAAGAGGGGTCTGATCCTTCCTGGCCTGGGAGGAAAGTGAACGCCGCCCGCCCATGCGGGGCCTTGAGTGATCGTAATCCACCTTCGGTTTCTCCTCCTCCAGGCCGGTGGCGATCATGGTCACCCTGACACGGTCGCCCAGGCTGTCGTCATAGGTGAGTCCGAAAATGGTGAGGGCGTCCCGGCCGGTCATGTTCTTGCAATCCTCCCCGATCTTGTTGACCTCCAGCAGGGAAAGCTCGCCTTCACGGCAGGTCACGTTGATCAGGAACCTGCGGGCCTTGCCGAAGGCCCCCTCGGCCTTGAGCAGCGGACTTTCCTTGGCCTCCTGCAGGGCGTCGATTATCCGGTTCTCGCCCTCGCCCTCGCCCACGCCCATGAACGCCTCGCCCTGCTCGGCCATGACCTCCTTGATATCCGCGAAGTCAGGATTTATGTGACCGGGGGTGTTTATGATGTCGGTTATGCCCCGCACCGCCCGCACCAGGACATTGTCCACCGCCAGCAGCCCTTCCTCGAACTTTATATTCGGGGAAAGGGTGAGAAGGATGTTGTTGTTTTCGATGGTGATGATGGTGTCGGTGTACTTTTTCAGATTCTCCCAGCCCTTTCTGGCGAAATGGGCCCGCTTGTCTCCCTCGAAGCCAAAAGGCATGCAGACCACGCCAACGGTGAGGGCGCCGAGTTTCTCCTTGCATACCCGGGCTATCACCGGGGCGGCGCCGGTGCCGGTGCCGCCGCCAAGCCCGGCGGTGATGAACACCAGATCGCTTCCCTCCAGGGACTCCTGGATGATCTCCATACTCTCCTCGGCCGCCTGCCTGCCGATCTCGGGATTGCTGCCCGCCCCGAGGCCATTGGTGCACTCCGGCCCGATCTGAATGGTGCGATGGGCGATGGAGCGGCCAAGGGCCTGGAGATCGGTGTTCACGGCCATCACCTCCACCCCGGTCACTCCTGTCTCCACGATCCGGTTGACGATGTTGTTGCCGGCTCCGCCGACACCCACCACCCGGATCACCGCGGCCCCGCCCTCACTCTTCCTTATTTCCCTGAAGTAAGACATGGCTACCCCCTGTCTCCTTTAAGTTTAAAGACACCTCAGCCTGACAGCCCCCGGCCGAAAAGCATCCTTATCCGTCTGAAAAAACTGCCCATCACCCCTCCGGCCGTGCGCGGCCGCAGCACCGCCTCCGGATTCCTGGCCGCGAACAGCACCAGCCCCACGCCGGTGGCGTACCTGGGATCCTTCACCGCCTCAACCAGACCGCCGACGCTGCGGGGGCTGGCCACCCTGACCGCAGTATCAAATATGTCCGCGGCGAGCACGGAGAGGTTTTCCAGCTGCGCCGCGCCGCCGGTGAGAACTATACCGGACAGTTCGGGCCACAGATTCCTGCTGTCTATCTCCTTGCCGATCATATTCAGTATTTCGGTGGCCCTTGGTTCTATTATGCTGGCGATATACTCCCTGGTCGCGGTCCGCGGCGCGCCGCCGCCAACCGATGGCACCTCCACCAGTTCGTCGCCGTTGTCGACGCCGGTGATGGCGCTGCCGTATTTCTCCTTGATCCGGTTGGCGTCGGCGATGGAGGTGCGCAGACCGCTGGCAAGGTCGGCGCTTATGTGGTTGCCGCCCATCGGCAGAACAAAGGAGTGTTTTATACAGTTGTCATGGTAGACCACGAACTCGCTGGTGCCGCCGCCCATATCGATCACGCCTACGCCGATCTCGCGTTCGTCGTCGTTGAGCACCGCCTCGGCGCTGGCAATGGGGGAAAGCACGGGCAGGGTCGCAACCGTCAGTCCCGCCCCTTCACAGCACCTTATGAGATTACGGATGGCCATTGCCTGGCCGGTGACGATATGGACATCGACCTCGAGCCTGATTCCGGCCATTCCCAGAGGGTCCTGGATACCGTCCTGATCATCCACGGTGTACTCCTGCGGCAGGACGTGAATGATCTGATGGCCATCGGTAATCTTGACCGTAGCCGCGAACTCGAGAACCCGGTCGATGTCTTCCTGTGCAATCTCGTCCGGATTGCGCACCGGCACCTGGCCGTGATGGTTCGAGCTGCCGATGTGGCTGCCGGTGACTCCAACCACCACCTCATTAATCTTCAGGTCCGCCATCTTCTCGGCCGCATCCACGGCCCGGCTGATGGAGTTGACCGTTCTTTCGATGTTCACCACCACGCCGTTGCGCATGCCCTCGGACTCGCTCTTGCCCACGGCGATTATGTCCATGCCGCCGTCTTCGGTGACCTCGCCCACCACCGCACAGATCTTGGACGAACCGACATCGAGGCCAACCAGCGTATCACCTGCCCTGAAAGTCACAGCAACACCTCATTATTCCTTTAGCAGCCGTTGAAAAACCACCGCGCTTTTCAACGGACTGTCACACCGGCTCACACCGCCGGCAACGCAAGCCTCACGAGAATCCTGTCACCGCCGTAGCCCAGATCCACCAGCCTGGTGACCGCCAGCAGGTCCTTGCGGCAGAGATGCTTCAACACCGTGGCGAACCTCTCCGCCCTCTTCGGGCCGCGGCCGATCCTGACCGGGAAGGGGTTGTCGGCGAGAAAGATCGTCAGCTCCCCGTCCCGCTCCACATGGACCTCGGAAAGTATCTGGCGGGGAAAGACGGGATCGTCGCGGTCCACGCTGCGGATGAATCCGACAGCGCGGCGGAGCGCATCCGCGTCCGTCCTTGCCGGATCAGTCTCTTCCAGCCCGGTGATGACCGGATAGTCGAGTTCGCCGCCGGGCTCCGCCGCCGCAAAGACCACGGCGGAAGCGTCAACATAGGCCAGACCGTCACCGCGAACCACCAGCGCGGCAGGAATCCGCTCCCGGACCGCAATAACAATCCGGGCCGGAAAGCGGCGCACGACCTCCGCAGAAGCCACCCACGGATGGGAGGCAATTCTGGCGGCCACCGCTCCGGCGTCGAGGGAAAAGATGCTCATCCCCGGCCTGACACCGCTGCGCTCAATGAGTTCAGCCCTGTCGACGCGCCGGTTTCCTGTCACCTCGACCGCGGACATATCCCTTATCCGGAACAGGCCGGACTCAGCCGTCAGGCTCATTGCCAGAAAGATCACCCCGCAGAGGCCGGTCAGGACGAGCAAACGGAAAAGCGTCACGCCCTTCCCCGGCCGCCGGGCCGGCCCGGCCCACGGCGCGCGCCCCGGTTTGCCGAATGTGTCCCTTTCCGCCCTCCTGGGTCTCATTTTCCCTCCCCGCACAGCATCTCCGCCTCGCCGCCGAGCAAATGGACCTCGGGCTCGAGCACGACCCCGAACCGTTCCGCCACCCTGTCCCTGGCGGTGCGCATCAGCCAGATGACGTCCGCGGCCGTGGCGCGGCCGCGGTTGACGATGAAATTGGCGTGAACGTCCGATATCATCGCTCCGCCCCGCACCACGCCCTTGAGCCCGGCGGCCTCGATCAGGCGGCCGGCGTAATCGCCCGGCGGATTCCTGAACACCGAACCGAAACTGGGCATTCCCAGGGGCTGGCTCCTGCCCCGGCGACGCAGCCTCTCACGGATGTCCGCGCGTATTTCATCCGCATCCCCCGGCCGCAGGGAAAAAAGGGCCGACAGGACGACGCTGCCGGCCGCAGCGCCCCAGGAGCGGTAGGAGAACCCCAATCTTTCCGGGGGGTCGCGGTGCACCTCGCCATTTCCGTCCATCCATTCAACCTCTGCCAGCGCGGACGCGGTCTCGCCGCCGCCACTGCCCGCGTTCATCACCACCGCGCCGCCAACGCTGCCGGGAATGCCGGCG
>JALWTY010000182.1 GCA_026993265.1 Desulfobacterales bacterium | reverse complement strand
GATCATAAATTTTGTGTGGGAGCCATGCCGGTAGTCACTTGCCATGAACACAAGCCTAACTAAACCGCGCTAAAGCTGCCACCTAAAGGTGGGGGCTTTAACCCTCCCAAATTGGGACAGTAAAAAGGCAAAGGGGCGGAAACGGCCTGTGGCCGCGGTCGTTACTAAGCCCCTGAGCCCTTATCAGCCATCGACCATCCAGCCCGGAGCTTGAGCGGTACGGGCGTTTGCTTTCCCCGCGCCTCGGGGTGCGCGGGAAAAGCCGCTATCGCGGCCCCGGCCACCCTCAGCCATCAGCCAAAAAAGAATACCCCACCGGCCGCGGCTATGGTAGCACTTTCCATCCAGCGAGCCCAAACGGCCGGCGCAAAAAAGGGGCAGCGCCTCGCCGGCGTCTGCCCCTCTGTATCGGCAATCGGTCCGCAGACAGCGGAAGCCTGCAGGCTCAGTTGTCTTCCGCGGCCTCGGCCTGCTGCTGTTTCTCGCTGTAGTTGACCAGTTCGATGATCGCCATGGGAGCGGCATCGCCGAGACGCTGGCCGGTCTGAATGATCCTGGTGTAGCCGCCGTTGCGGTCGCGGTACTCGTCACTCAGCTCGTTGAAGAGCTTGGCCACCACCTTCTTGTCCCGGATAACGGAAAGGGCCTGTCTGCGGGCGTGGAGATCGCCGCGCTTGGCCAGGGTTATCATCCTGTCCGCGATCTTGCGCAGTTCCTTGGCCTTGGGGGTGGTGGTCACGATCCTCTCGTGCTCGAGCAGGGAGGTGACCATGTTCCGCAGCATCGCCTTGCGATGGGAGGATGTCCGCTCCAGCCTGTTGCCTGCCTTTCTGTGTCTCATGTCATCACCTGTAAACGTATCGGGCCGTTACTCCACGTCCTCGTCGGAGGCGGGGGGCTCCCAGTTGTCTATGGTCATGCCGAGGGAGAGGTCCATCTCGGCGAGAAGCTGCTTGATCTCGTTGAGCGACTTGCGGCCGAAGTTCTTGGTCTTGAGCATCTCCGCCTCGGTCTTCATCACCAGTTCGCCGATGTAGCGGATGTTGGCGTTGCGGAGACAGTTGGCCGAACGGACCGAGAGCTCGAGATCGTCAACCGGCCGGTCGAGATAGGGATTGACCGGCGCTTCGTCCTCGTCACCCTTCTTGCTGGGCTCTTCCCTGACCTCGTTCTCGTCGAAGTTGATGAAGACGTTCATCTGCTCCTTCAGGATCTTGGCCGCATAGGCCAGGGCGTCCTGGGGCTTGACGCTGCCGTCGGTCTCGATCTCCATGGTGAGCTTGTCGTAGTCGGTGCGCTGTCCGACGCGGGCCTGGCTCACCACCAGCTTCACCCGGGTGATCGGGGTGAAGATGGCGTCGATGGCGATGGTGCCCACCGGCTGGTCTTCCTTCTTGTGGTTCTCGGCCGGGGAGTATCCCTTGCCCCACTCCACCGTCATCTCGGCGACAAAGGAACCCTTGCCGGTAATGGTGCAGATGTGCTGGTCCGGGTTCATCACCTCCACATAGGGGCCGCCATCGATGTCGGCGGCGGTGACCACACCCGGCTTTTTCTTCTCGATCCTCACCGTCTGGCTCTCGGCGCTGTTGAGCTTGAGCCGGACGCTCTTCAGGTTGAGGATGATCTCGGTAACGTCCTCAACGATGCCGCTGATGGTGGAGAACTCGTGCGAGGCGTTCTCGATCCTGACACTGGTAATGGCCGCCCCCTGGATGGAGGAGAGAAGGATGCGGCGCAGGGAGTTGCCGATGGTGGTGGCAAAACCCCTTTCCAGGGGCTGACACACGAACTTGCCGTACGAGTCGGTCAAGGTCTTGTGGTCGACCTCGATCCCCTCGGGCTTTATCAGCTCCTGCCAGTTGCGGTAGAAGGGGTTCTTGTCCTGGTCGTTCTGCTCGTTAGCCATTATTCATGTCCCGCTGTGTGTTATCGTTGTCAAGACAGCAAAACCGTTTGTCTCTTCTCTTGCAAAAACGTCAGCCCCCGCAGCGGATCTCATCCTGGTGCAGAGGCCTCCATTTCGTTGTCCGGCAGGACGCTCGCGCCCCGCGTCACGCGCCCGCGGCCGGGCTATTTGGAATAGAGCTCGACGATGAGCTGCTCCTGGATCGGAATCGTGATATGATCCCGCTCCGGCATGCTCTTTATCACCGCCTTGTAGGCCTGGGGATCGAGCTCCATCCAGCCGGGAACGCCGCGGCGGGCGACCGCCTCGAGGCTGTCGTTTATCAGCGCGAGATTGCGGCTCTTCTCCTTGATGGTGATCTCGTCGTTGACCGAGACCTTGAAGGAGGGAATATTGACCTTGCGGCCGTTGACCCTGACGTGATTATGGCGCACGAGCTGCCGGGCCTGGTTGCGGGAACTGGCGAACCCGGCCCGGTAGACCACGTTGTCGAGCCTTCTTTCGAGCAGACGCAAAAGGTTCTCGCCGGTGACGCCCTTCTGGCGGTCGGCCTCACGGAAGGTGTTGAGGAACTGGGACTCGTACATCCCGTACATCCTCTTGACCTTCTGCTTCTCACGCAGCTGGATGAAGTAGTCCGAAGGCTTGCGGCCGCGGGCCTGGCCGTGCTGCCCCGGAGGGAACGACCTCCTCTCAAAGGCGCATTTGTCGGAATAGCAGCGGTCGCCCTTCAGGAAAAGCTTCAGTCTCTCACGCCTGCACATGCGGCAGGACGCTCCGGTATTTCTGCCCACTTTCTTCCTCCTTGCAGGAAATCAATCACACCCGGCGGCGCTTGGGAGGCTTGCAGCCGTTGTGGGGGATCGGGGTAACGTCGGTAATGTAGGTGACATCGAGACCAGCGGTATCAAGGGCGCGGATGGCCGCGTCCCGGCCGGGGCCGGGGCCCTTGACCCGGACCTCGACCTTGCGCATCCCGTGCTCCTTGGCCTTGGCGGCCGCGGCCTCGACCGCGTTCTGGGCCGCGAACGGCGTGCTCTTGCGCGATCCCTTGAAACCGAGGCATCCGGCGCTGCACCAGGAGATCACGTTGCCCTGCTTGTCGGCAAAGGTCACGATGGTGTTGTTGAAGGTGGACTTTATGCTGACCACGCCCTCGGGAACGTTCTTGCGTTCCTTCTTCTTGCCACGTCTGGGTCTCTGGGCCATTTCAGATATTCCTCCGCTTTACTTACTTGCGGCCGGGGGCACGACGGGGCCCCTTCCTGGTCCGCGCGTTGGTCTTTGTTCTCTGCCCGCGGGCGGGAAGGCCGCGGCGGTGCCGCAGGCCGCGGTAACATCCGAGGTCCATGAGCCTTTTGATGTCCATGGCCACCTCGCGGCGGCGGTCGCCTTCCACCACGTATTTCTCGTCGATCAGCTTACGGATGGAGGTGATTTCGCTCTCGTCGAGATCATCGCTGTTCTTGTCCAGCGGAATCCCGAGCTCGTTCAGTATATTCTTCGACAACGTCCTGCCGATGCCGTGAATATAGGTGAGCGCAATCCACATGTGTTTGTTTCTGGGGAGATCGACCCCTGCTATGCGTGCCAACTCTTACGCCCTCCGGCTATTCTTTGTTTGCGATTCAGCCCTGACGCTGCTTGTGCTTCTTGATCTTGCAGTCGACCCGGACCACGCCGTTGCGCTTGTACACCCGGCAGTCGCTGCAAATCTTCTTGACCGAGGCTCTTACCTTCATATCTCCTACCCCTGCTACTTCTTGCTCCGTGATCTGAAAGTGATCCGCCCCCGGGTGAGATCGTAAGGCGACAGCTCCACCGTCACCTTGTCGCCGGGAAGGATCTTGATAAAGTGCATCCGCATCTTTCCGGATATGTGCGCGAGGACCTTGTGGCCGTTCGCGAGCTCCACCCGGAACATGGCATTGGGGAGGGGCTCGACTATCGTCCCCTCTACCTGTATCGCCTCTTCTTTGGCCATGTGAAACAGCTCCGTCTCAATCAGCGCGGCACCGGGCCGCAAAAATTGATGAATATACAGTCCGTTTCCATATTTGGCAAATTTTTTATTCCAGGGCCCGGTGGCCGGCCGGCAACCCTCTGCTACAACCGGCTCAGGACCTCGGGGCCGCCATCGGTCACCAGCACCGTATGCTCGAAATGGGCCGACGGCCTGCCGTCGGCGGTAACCACGGTCCAGCCGTCCCGCAGAACCTTGACCTCGAAGGCCCCGGCATTGACCATCGGCTCGATCGCAAGCGTCATCCCGGCCATGAGTTTCGGGGTGCGCTCGGCGCGGCGGTAATTCGGCACCTCGGGCGGCTCGTGCAGCCGGGCGCCGATGCCGTGGCCCACGAACTGCCGCACCACCGAGAACCCGCAGGCCTCGGCGTGATCCTGCACTGCGGCCGAAATGTCGTTGACCCGGTTGCCGACCACACAGGCGGCAATGGCCCGTTCAAGAGATTCCCTGGTCGCCGCGACCAGCCTTTCCTTCTCGTCCCCGGCCCGGCCACCAACCACCACGGTGATGGCGGCATCACCAAAGTATCCCTTGTACTCGACCCCGAAGTCGAGGCTGACCAGGTCGCCATCCTTCAGCCGCACCCTGCGGTTGGGAATGCCGTGGACCACCTGCTCGTTTATCGATACGCAGATGCTCGCCGGGAACCCCCGGTACCCCTTGAAGGCCGGCCTTGCTCCGTTCTTTTCCGCGTTCCTTTCCGCGGCCCGGTCGAGTTCCTCGGTGGTCACCCCGGCCACGGCCATGTCTTTCAGAATGGCGAGGGTCTCGGCCACGATACGGTTGGCGTCCCGCATCAGACCGACCTCACGCCGCGACTTCAGGACGATGGCCTCCTTCATGCCGCCGCTCCGGCCGGTTTTATCAACGCCGGCTCAGACGGCCGTCCTTAAGGAAGCCGTCATAGTTCCGCATTATCGTGTGGGACTCTATCTGGGCAATGGTGTCTATCGCCACTCCGACCACGATGAGAAGGGCGGTGCCGCCGAAGTAGAAAGGCACCTGCAATTCCTTTATCAGCACCGTGGGCAGGACGCAGACCGCGCTCAGGTATATGGAGCCGATCACGGTCAGCCGCACCATGACCTTGTCGATGAACTCGGCGGTCTTCTTGCCCGGCCGCACCCCGGGGACGAAGCCGCCGTTCTTCTTCAGGTTCTCGGCGATGTCGTTGGGATTGAAGGTCACCGCGGTGTAGAAGAAGGAGAAGAAGACGATCATCGCCACGTAGATAACGTTGTAGGGCAGCGACCCCCACTGAACGTAGGATGCGGCCCGCTGCACCCAGTCCACCTTGACGAAACCGCCGATGGTGGCCGGAAACATCATGATCGACGAGGCAAAGATGGGTGGGATGACATTGGCCATGTTGATCTTGAGCGGCAGGTGCGAACTCTGGCCGCCGTACATCTTCCGGCCCACCACCCTTTTCGCGTACTGGATGGGAATGCGGCGGTAGGCGGTCTCCATGAAGACGATGAAGGCGACCACCGCGCCCATCATCGCCAGCACCACCAGGATCAGCACCAGGTTGAAGTTGCCGGTGCCGAGCATCTTGAAGGACTGGGCGATGGCCGCGGGCATCCGGGCGACGATACCGGCGAATATTATCATCGAGATGCCGTTGCCGATGCCGCGTTCGGTCATCTGCTCGCCGAGCCACATGAGAAAGGCGGTGCCGCTGGTCAGGGTGATCATGGTCATGATCCTGAAGGACCAGCCCGGATGGATGACGATCATCTCGCCGCCCACCGGCGCGGTCATGGACTCAAGGCCGATGCTGATGAACAGCCCCTGGACCAGGCTCAGTACCACGGTGACGTAACGGGTGTAGGCGGTTATCTTGTGGCGGCCGGCCTCGCCCTCCTTGGAGAGGGCCTCGAGCTGGGGCACAACCACGGTGAGAAGCTGAAATATGATGGAAGCGCTGATGTAGGGCATGATGCCGAGGGCGAAGATGGAGAAATTGCGCAACGCGCCCCCGGAAAACATGTTCAACATGCCGAACAGGGTATTGGCGTTCTTGGCGAAAAAGGCCGCCAAGGCCTCGCCGTTGATCCCGGGAGTCGGGATCTGCACCCCGACCCGGTAGATAGCCAGCATGACCAGGGTGAAGATCACCCGCCGGCGCAGCTCCGGGATCCCTGCGGCATTGCCGATTCCAGCCTTCATGCTCAGGCTGCCTCCACCTTGCCGCCGGCGCTCTCCACCTTGCTCCTGGCGCTGCCGCTGACCTTGTCCACCTTGACGGTCAGGGCCCGGTCAAGCTCACCGTTGGCCAGCAGCTTGACCGCGGCCGCATTCTTCTTCACCAGGCCGCTTGCAACCAGGGCGTCGCGGTCAACCGTGGAACCGGCCTCGAAACGGTTGAGGTCGCCCACGTTGACGATGGCGTATTCCTTGCGGAAGATGTTGGTGAACCCGCGCTTGGGCAGACGCCGGTGCAGCGGCATCTGACCGCCCTCGAACCCGGGGGGAACGGAGCTGCCGGAACGGGACTTGTAACCCTTGTGGCCGCGGCCTGCGGTCTTGCCGTGGCCGGAACCCGGGCCGCGGCCCACCCGCTTGCGGTTCTTCCGGCTGCCCGGCTGTGGTGACAGATTACTTAAGTTGAGCATTTTATTCCTCCACTACGACCAGGTGGCTGACCTTCCTTATCATTCCGCGGATCTCGGGGGTGTCCTTGCGGGTCACGGTCTTGTTGGTGCGGGTCAGCCCGAGACCGGTCAGGGTGGCCCTGACCTTCTTCGTGCTGCCGATCCTGCTCTTCTTGAGGGTGATTCTGATCTCTTTCATGGTCTCGCCTTCAGTTCCGGCCGGGTTTCGTTTTCACCTTCAGCCGATGATCTCTTCAACCTTCTTGCCCCGGCGGGCCGCCACCTCCTCCGCGCTCCTGAGGCTGCGGAGACCGGCGAGAGTGGCCTTGACCAGGTTGTGCGGGTTGTGGGAGCCGATGCACTTGGTGAGGATGTTGTGGATCCCGGCCGCCTCGAGCACCGCGCGCACCGCACCGCCGGCGATGACCCCGGTACCGGGAGCGGCGGGCTTGAGCATCACCAGCCCGGCGCCGTACTTGCCGTAGACCTCGTGGGGAATGGAGACGTCGGTGATCGCCACCCGCTTCATGTCCTTGCGGGCCTTCTCGACCCCCTTGCGGATCGCCTCGGGCACCTGGTTGGCCTTGCCGAGGCCGTAGCCCACCCGGCCCTGGCCGTCGCCGACCACGCAGATGGCGCTGAAGCTGAAACGGCGCCCGCCCTTGACCACCTTGGCGGTGCGGTTGATGTAAACGATCTTCTCGATCAGCTGGTCTTCAGGATTGTCGTTCTTGAAGTTGCTCAATTTCTGACCCCACTCGTCTTCTTGAAGTTAGAACTCAAGTCCGCCGGCGCGGGCGCCTTCGGCCACTTCCCTCACCCTGCCGTGGTAAATGTATCCGCCGCGGTCAAAGACGGCCCTGGAAAGCCCCTTGCTCTTGGCGCGCTCCGCCAGAACCTCGCCCACCTTGCGGGCCTGGGCCATCTTGCCCTTGATCCCGGCGGCCCTGATTTCCTCGTTCAGGGTGCTCATGGCCGCAATGGTGGTGGCCGACTCGTCGTCGATGAGCTGGGCGTATATGTGCTTTGCGCTCTTGAAGACCCGCAGCCGCGGACGGACGGCGGTGCCGGAGATCTTCTTCCTGATCCTTTTTATTCTCTTCAGCCGCGCCGCGGCCTTAGCGTTCATCTTTGCCATCTCTTCGCCTCTGTCAACCGGGATGTCCCGTTATTTCGCCGCCGCCTTGCCGGCCTTGCGGACGATGTGCTCATCCTCGTACCTGATCCCCTTGCCCTTGTAGGGCTCGGGCTTGCGGACCTGCCGGATCCGGGCCGCGGTCTGGCCGAGGAGCTCCTTGTCGATGGACTCGAGGATGATCTCGTTCTTGTCCACCTTGACGCTGACCCCGTCCGGCACGGCGAACTCAACCGGGTTGGAGTAACCGACGTTCAGGGTAAGTGTGGAGCCCTGCGCCTGGGCCCGGTAGCCGACGCCCTCGATTACCAGCTTGCGCTGAAACCCCTTGTCCACGCCGATGACCATGTTGTTCACCAGGCTCCTGGTCAGCCCGGCAAAGGCCACGGTCCGGCGGCTGGAATCAGCGGCGCTGACCTTGAGCACACCGTCGGCCTCCTCGATCCTGACATCATCACGGATGTCCCTCTCAAGGCTGCCCTTGGGGCCGGTGACCTTCACATGGCTCCCCTTCAGTTCTATCTTCACCCCCGACGGAACGGGGATGGGCATGTTGGCAATCCTCGACATCTGTATTCTCCGTCAGTTTTGTTGGCCCCGCTGTTGCGGGCCAACGGGAATTGCGCCTCTAAACCTGTTGAAGTTACGTGGACCCGCTCATGATTGAGGCCCTTTTTACGGGATCGTCAGCCTTGAAAGCCCGTCTTGCCAGCCGGTTGAAAAGCTACTGCGCCTGATGATGCGGCGTCAAAATCCGGCTCAAATGCTCACTTACCCCATGTAAACTGCGCTTTTTCGCCGGATTTTTCCTTGCCTCATCTGCGCTCGCTACGCTTTTCAACCGGCTGTTACCAGACCTTGCAGAGGAACTCACCGCCCACTCCGCGGCTCCTGGCGTCACGGTCTGTGATGACCCCGGCCGAGGTGGATATGATACCGATACCGAAACCGCTCATGACCTTGGGAATATTGCCGCTCTTCACGTAGATGCGGCGGCCGGGACGGCTGACCCGCGAGATGCCGGAGATTATCCCTTGGCGGTTTTCATCGTACTTGAGGACGATCCGCAGCTTCTTGTCCACGCCGCTGCCCTCCTCGACGCATCCGGCGATGTATCCTTCCTTCTCGAGGATGGAAACCACCGCGGCCTTGAGCTTGGAATGGGGCACCTCGACGCTCTCGTGCCCGGCCATCTGCGCGTTTCTTATCCTGGTGAGCAAATCTGCAAGGGGATCACTCATAGACATGTCTGCATGCTCCTTTGTTCAATTACCAGCTCGACTTGGTGACCCCGGGCAGCTCTCCCTTGGAAGCCAGGGTACGGAAACAGATACGGCAGATACCGAATCTGCGCAGGAAGGCCCGGGGCCGGCCGCAGAGGGGACAGCGGTTGTAGGCCCGCACCTTGAACTTGGGAGTCCTCTTGCTCTTTGCTATCAACGATTTCTTGGCCACCGCTGCCTCCTATTTCCTGAACGGCATGCCAAGGCCGCGGAGCAGGGCCCGGCCCTCGGCATCGCTCTTCGCCGTAGTGGCGATGGTGATGTTGAGTCCCTTGATCTTGTCGATCTTGTCGTAGTCGATCTCGGGGAAGATTATGTGCTCCTTGATTCCCATGGAGAAATTGCCCGCTCCGTCAAACCCCTTGGGAGAAACGCCGCGGAAGTCGCGCACCCGCGGAAGCGCGATGTTTATCAGCTTGGAAAGAAAATCGTACATCCTGTCGCCGCGCAGCGTCACCCGGCAGCCGATGGGCATGCCCTGGCGCAGCTTGAAACCGGCTATGGACTTCCTCGCCCTGGTCACAACCGCCCGCTGGCCGGCGATGAGGGTGAGTTCCTCGGCCGCACTCTCGACTATCTTGGGGTTCTGCACCGCCTCGCCAAGGCCCATGTTAAGGACGATCTTGGTGAGTTTCGGAACCTCCATCCTGTTCTTGTAGCCGAACTCCTCCATGAGCCGGGCCGCGCAATCGTTCTGGTATATTTCCTTCAATGAAGCCATTTCTCGTCTCCACGCGGTAATCAGGCGTCGGTCTCCACGGACTCGCCGCACTTCTTGCAGATCCTGACCCGGCTGCCGTCCTCGAGCACCTTGCGCCCCACCCGCACCGATTTCGCGCACCTGGGACAGATGAGCATCAGGTTCGAAATGTGAATGGGGGCCTCCTTCTCGATGATGCCGCCCTGCTGGTTGAGCATGTTCGGCTTGGTGTGCCGCTTGACCATATTGATCTTCTCGACAACCACCCGGTCATCCTTGCCGCTTATCCGGATGACCTTGCCGACCCGGCCGCGGTCCTTGCCGCAGATGACCTCAACCTTGTCGTTGAGCTTGAGCTTTCTCTTGACCTTCATGTCTCGCCTCGAATAGATCCCGGCGGCTTGGCGCCGGGAAAACGCTTTAGACAACCTCGGGGGCCAGGGATATGATCTTCATGTAGCCCCGGGCCCGCAGTTCCCTGGCCACCGGCCCGAAGATGCGGGTGCCGATGGGATCGCCGGCATTGTTGATCAGAACGGCGGAGTTCTCGTCGAACCGGACGGTGGAATCGTCCATCCGCTTGATCTCCTTCGCGGTCCTCACTATCACCGCCCTGACCACGTCACCCTTCTTGACCTTGGCGTTGGGAATCGCCTCCTTGACGGTCACGACGATGACGTCGCCGATGCTGGCGTAACGCCTGCGGGTGCCGCCAAGAACCCTGATGCAAAGAACCCTCTTGGCGCCGGAGTTGTCGGCAACATTGAGTACTGTTTCTGACTGGATCATTTCTTCACCGCATTAGCTTGAATGCATCAGGAAGCGCGCTCGATGATCTCGCGAACCCGCCACCTCTTGCGCCGGCTCAGCGGCCGGCACTCCTCGATCAGGATACGGTCGCCCTTCGCGCAGCTGTTCTCGGGATCATGCGCCATGAACTTGCCCCGCTTGCGAATGTACTTGCCGTAGAGCTTGTGACGGACGATCCGCTCGGTCATCACGACCACGCTCTTGTCCATCCTGTCGCTGACAACGACACCGATCCTGGTCTTCCTGTTCCTCTTCTGATCTTTCACAGCCTTTACCCGTTGTTCTGCTTCTGGTTGAGCACCGTCTTTATCCTGGCCATATCCTTCCGCAGAAGGGAAAGACGGGCGGGATTGTCGATGGGCCGGATGGAATGCTGAAACTTCAGGCGGAACCGCTCCTCGGCCAGCTCCCTGTACCTGGCCTCGAGGTCCTCGCGGCTCATGGCGCGCAGCTCGCTTGCCTTCATAGCGACGTCCTCCTGGTTACTACCTTGGTGGGGAAGGGAAGCTTGGCCCCGGCAAGGGCGAGCGCCCTGACCGCGAGCTTCTCGTCCACCCCGGCGAGCTCGTAGAGGATGCGGCCGGGCTTGATGGGCGCCACCCAATACTCGGGCGAGCCCTTACCCTTGCCCATGCGGGTCTCGGCAGGCTTCTTGGTGACCGGCTTGTCCGGGAATATCCTGATCCACATCTTGCCGCCACGCTTGACCTTGCGGTTGATGGCGATACGGGCCGCCTCGATCTGCTGGGCGGTCATCTTGCCGCTGCCCACCGCCTTGAGGGCGTAGTCTCCGAACTCGATGGTGCAGCCGCGCTGGGCCTTGCCCCGCAGCCGTCCCTTCATCTGTTTTCTGTGCCTGACCTTCCTGGGACTGAGCATTGTCCTTACCCTTGTCGGTTGATCTCAATAAAAACCCGCGGCGGTTCCGCGGCTTCAAAAAACATGAGAGCAAAACCGGAATTACTGCACGGTCTCACTCTCAGATTCAGTCAAGACCTCGCCCTTGAATATCCACACCTTGACCCCGATTACACCGTAGGTGGTGCGGGCTTCGGCGAAGCCGTAGTCGATGTCGGCCCTGAGGGTATGCAGCGGCACCCTCCCCTCGCGGTACCATTCCGAGCGGGACATCTCCGCCCCGCCAAGACGACCGGAGCAGGCAATCTTAATACCTTTGGCACCGAACTTCAAGGCGATATTGACCGCCTTCTTCATCGCCCGGCGGAAGGCCACCCGGCGCTCGAGCTGCTGGGCCACGCTCTCGGCCACCAGCTGGGCGTCGGCCTCGGGCCTGCGCACTTCCTGGATCTCGATGTGACATTCACGGCCGGTCAGCCGGTCGAGTTCACGCTTGAGGTTGTCGATCTCCGCGCCCTTCTTGCCGATGACGATACCGGGACGGGCGGTGTGCAGCTTGATGCTCACCTTGTCGCCGGTGCGGAAGATCTCTATCCTCGAAATCCCGGCGTGATAGAGCCTCTTCTTCAAATACCTCCTGAGCTTCTGGTCCTCGAGGAACAGCCCCGCGTAATCACGCTTGCTGGCATACCATATCGAGTCCCAGGTCCTGACGATATTAAGCCTCAGGCCCACAGGATTAACTTTCTGACCCAAAATGACCCTCCATGAATGTCTTGTTTGGTCTTGCTCTCGCCGATGAGCCGCTTACTGCTCATCAAGGACCACGGTTATGTGGCTGGTCCTCTTCAATATCCTGGTCGCCCGGCCCATGGCCCGCGGCCTGATCCGCTTGAGCATGGGGCCGCCGTCGACGCTGATATGCTTGACGTACAGGCTGTCCACGTCAATGGACTCGTTCTGGGCCGCGTTGGCCACCGCGCTCTCGATCACCCGCCGGATGATCCGCGCCCCCTTCTTGGGCATGAAACGCAGGGTGTCCAGAGCGGCTTCCACAGACTTGCCCCTGACGGTGTCGGCGACCAGCCTCGCCTTCTGGGGCGAGATCCTTATGAATCTGGCCAGGGCTCTTGCTTCCATCTCAACTCCTGTATCTCTCTTGTTGCCGGCGGAACGGGCCGCCGGAAAACCTTGTTATTGCATGGCGAAGAGCAACCCCATATGCCGGGCCGGCGGCGCGGCATATCAGGACTCCGGACGCGCCATCACTTCTTGCCGTGCCCGTAATAGGTGCGGGTCGGGGCGTATTCGCCCAGCTTCTGTCCCACCATGTTCTCGGTCACGAACACCGGGATGAACTTCCTGCCGTTGTGCACCGCAAAGGTGAGGCCGACCATGTCGGGAACGATGTCGGACCTGCGGGACCAGGTCTTGATGACCTTGCGTGATCCCTCTTCCTTGGCGCGCAGCACCTTCTTCATCAGGTGATCGTCGACAAAGGGACCTTTCTTGATTGAACGAGCCACAACCTACCCCCTTACGATCTCTTGGTTACGATGTACTTGTCGGAATTCTTGCGCCTGCGGGTCTTGTAACCCTTGGTGGGCATGCCCCAAGGCGTACAGGGATGCCTGCCGCCGGAGCTCTTGCCCTCGCCGCCGCCCATGGGATGGTCGATGGGGTTCATGGCCACGCCGCGAACCTTGGGCCTGCGGCCGAGCCAGCGCTTGCGGCCGGCCTTGCCGAGCTTCCTGCGGTCGTGCTCCACGTTGCCGATCTGGCCGAAGCTGGCCCGGCAGAGACGGTGGAACTTGCGGACCTCGCCGCTGGGCAGCTTGACCAGGACGTAGTCGCCCTCCTTGGCCATAAGCTGGGCCGCGGCCCCGGCGCTCCTGACGAGCTGGGCGCCCTTGGCGATCTTCATCTCCACGTTGTGGATGATGCTGCCGAGCGGCATGTTGCCCATGGGCATGCAGTTGCCGGGCTTGACGTCAACGTTGTCGCCGGCCTCGACGATGTCGCCGACCTTGATACCCACCGGCGAGATGATGTAGCGCTTCTCGCCGTCGGCGTAGTAGAGCAGCGCCAGGTTGGCGCTGCGGTTGGGATCGTACTCGATCGCCGCCACCCGGGCCGGGATGTTGACCTTGTCGCGCTTGAAGTCGACAACCCGGTACTTGCGCTTGTGGCCGCCGCCGAGATGACGGGCCGTCACCCGGCCGTAGTTGTTGCGGCCGCCGCTCTTCTTGAGCGGACGGACGAGGCTCTTGACCGGACGGCCCTTGGAGAGGTCCGGGTTGACCACGCTAACCAGGTTTCTTCTGCCAGGCGATGTCGGTTTATAGGTTTTTGTTGGCATTGCAAACCCCGATCTGTCGTTTATTCAGTAAAAGATGGCGATCAAAGCTCTTCGAGGAAGTCGAGCTTGTGGCCCTCGGCCAGGGTGACCACCGCCTTCTTCCAGTCGCTGGTGCGGCCCTGGTAGCGGCCAACCCGTTTCTTCTTGCCCGGGACCGACGAGGTCCTGACCTTGTCGACC
The DNA here is from genome assembly GCA_026993265.1 of Desulfobacterales bacterium. Lineage (GTDB taxonomy): Bacteria > Desulfobacterota > Desulfobulbia > Desulfobulbales > JAJRZW01 > JAJRZW01. The sequence goes on along the minus strand of JALWTY010000182.1, from coordinate 2,139 downwards.
TTGACCTTGAAGAGGCTTTCCACCGCCCTCTTGATCTCTATCTTGTTGGCGTCGCGGGCGACCTGAAAGACCACCTGGTTGGCGCTCTCCTGCTGCGCCATCGCCTTCTCGGTGAGACGCGGCCTCTTGATTATCTCGGTAATCTCCCTCATGACAGCAACCTCTCTTCAAGTTGTCCAAGGCATGGCTCGAGGATGACCAGCTTGTGATGCAGCAGGATGTCGTAGACGTTGAGGCCGGCGCTGGTTATCACCTTGAATCCCGGAACGTTCCTCGACGACTTCTCGAGCTTCTCGTCCCGCTCTGGAACGACGATGAGGGCGTTCGAAAGGTCGAGCGCGTTCATGGTCTCGACGAACTTCCTGGTGCGGAACTCCTCCATCCTGAACTCGTCGAGCACCCTGAGGTTATCCTCGGAGAAGCGGGCGGAAAGGGCCATGCGCAGCCCGAGCCGCCTCACCTTCTTGGGCATCCGGATCTCGTAGCTGCGGGGCTTGGGGCCAAACACGGTGCCGCCGCCGCGCCAGAGAGGCGAACGCTTGTGACCGGCGCGGGCGCGGCCGGTGCCCTTCTGCCGCCAGGGCTTGGCCTTGCTGCCGCGGACCTCGCCGCGGCTCTTGGTGCACGCGGTGCCGGCCCTGCGGTTGGCCCGCTGCATACGCACGATCTCGTGGAGTATGTCCCGGCGGACCTTGACGCCGAAGATCTCGTCGTTGAGCTCAAGCTCGCGGACCTTCTCGTTGTTGATGTTTATCACTTCTGCTTTCGCCATTGCAGGCACCCCCGAATAGGAAACACGTCAACGGCCGGGGACCGGCCGGCTTGCACTACTTGGTGTATATTTTCAACAGTCCCGACCTAGCTCCGGGAACCCCGCCCTTGACCAGGAGCAGGTTGTCCTCGGGCCTGACGTCGATCACGATCACGTTCTTCTTGGTCACGGTGCGATCGCCCATGTGGCCGGGCAGCCTCTTGCCCTTGATGACCCGGCTGGGCCAGGCCGAGCAGCCGATGGAACCCGGGGCCCGGTGGAACATGGAGCCGTGGGTCTTCTTGCCGCCCTTGAAGCCGTGCCGCTTGACCACGCCCTGGAAGCCGCGGCCCTTGCTGGTGCCGGTGATATCGACCAGTTCTCCGGCCTTGAACAGGTCGGCGATGCCGATCTCCTGACCCGGCTCGTACCGGGAGGGGTCGTCCACGCGGAACTCGCACACGTGGTAGAAACATCCCTTGCCCGCCTTCCTGAAATGACCGGCCAGCGGCTTGGTAACCCTCTTTTCGCTGCGGCTGCCGAAGCCTACCTGGATGGCGTTGTAGCCGTCGGTCTCCTCGGTCTTGACCTGAAGGACGTAGCAGGGGCCGGCCTCGATGGCGGTGACCGGGATCACATGGCCGTCTTCGCCATAGACCCGGGTCATCCCGATCTTTCTGCCCATAATTCCTACTGTCTTAGGCATCGTTCTCTGGCTCTCTCTCGTTCTCGCAAGACCCGCTTCGGATCTTACAGCTTGATCTCAACGTCGACGCCGGCGGAAAGCTGCAGCTTCATAAGGGCGTCGATGGTCTGCTGGGTCGGCTCGAGGATATCGAGAAGACGGCGGTGAGTGCGCATCTCGAACTGTTCCCGCGACTTCTTGTCGATGTGGGGCGACCGCAGCACGGTGTACTTGTTGATGGTGGTCGGCAGCGGAATCGGGCCGGCAACGCTTGCGCCGGTCCTCTTCGCGGTGTCGACGATCTCAAGGGTGGACTTGTCGAGCAGCTTGTGATCGTATCCCTTGAGCCTGATCCTGATCTTCTGGGTGGGAAGCATCTTCCTTGACCTTGTTCCTGTTTATTCGATGATCTTGTTGACCACGCCGGCGCCGACCGTGCGGCCGCCCTCGCGGATCGCAAAACGCAGCCCCTCTTCCATCGCGATCGGCGTGATCAGCTCCGCCTCGATCGACACGTTGTCACCGGGCATCACCATCTCAGTGCCCTCGGGCAGGGTCACAACACCGGTCACGTCAGTGGTACGGAAGTAGAACTGCGGACGGTAACCGTTGAAGAACGGCGTATGACGACCGCCCTCCTCCTTGGTCAGTATGTAGCACTCCGCCTTGAACTTCTTGTGCGGCGTGATGCTGCCAGGCACCG
>JALWTY010000181.1 GCA_026993265.1 Desulfobacterales bacterium | reverse complement strand
CGGCCCTGATCCACGCCAATGATGTGCTGCTCGAGGGAACAGCCGTTGTGACCGGGGCCTGGCTGCATCTCGCCGGCACCTATGACGGCACCAGCGGGACGCTGTACGAGGACGGCGCCGATGCCGGTAATGCCGCGGTCAACACCGGGTGGGGGCTGTCCGGAATGAAGGTCGGGGTCGGGTATTCCGGGCGGCGGCCGGAGACCACCTTTCAGGAGATCCGCATCTCCGACATCGCCCGTTCCGCCGACTGGGTCGCGGCCACCAATTTATCCCTGCGCGATAACCTGGTGACCTTTTCCGGGCTGGCGAAGACCACGGCGTTCTTCGTCCAACCCTATGGCCAGTTGGTGGCCCGCATGGTGCTCCAGCCCTAGGGCGACGCGCCGGTGGCCAGGGCGGCAGTGACGCAACCTTACGGCGACGCGGCCGTGGCCACCGGCGCGGTGACCCAGCCTTACGGCGAGGCCACGGTGGCGCGGGCCGTGGTGAGGCAACCATACAGTATCCTCGCGCCGGTGCGGCGGGCGGTGACCCAACCTTACAGTATCGCCGGCAGCCGGGTGGTGGCGGCGGTGGAACAGAACTGGCGGATCGGTGACACCGACCCGGTCCGGGCCGTTGTTACCCAGCCCTACAGCATCATTGACGGCCATGGCCGCCTGGACCGCTATGATGTCACCGTGACCGTCAACGGCCGGGAAGTGGCGGTGCGCCGGGTCAAGATCGAGGCCGCGCGGGAACGGTATTGTCTCTCCTGCGAGGCCGTGCTCGGCTCCCAGGAAGACTATGCCCGCTGCCGGGTCCTGGCGCCGGTGGAGATCACCGTCAACGGCGAGAGCTTTGATTTCTTCATCGAGTCCCGCGACCGCCGCCGGGAACTCGGCAACAGCGATTATGTCATTCGCGGCCTGTCCCGGACCGCCCTGCTCGACGCCCCTTACGCCGAGCCGGTGACCAGCGAGATGAACGGCATGGCCTCGGCCATTGCCCGCGCCCTGGCCCCCGGCTACACGGTTGACTGGCGCACCATCGACTGGCTGGTACCGCCCAACGTCCTACTGCCTGGGAACCTGACGCCCCTGGCCACCATCAGGGAGTTGGCCGCCGCGGCCGGGGCCGTGGTGCAGACCGCGCCCGACGGCACCTTGGTCATCGAGCCGGAATATCCGGTATCCGTTCCCAACTGGCCGGCCACGCCGCCGGATCATGTGCTGACCGAGGCCATGGATATCGAGACCCTGGCCGAATCATTTGAACACCGTCCCGGCTACAATCGTTTCCTGATTACCGACCAGATGAGCTTTGGCGCGGCGCTGCGCCTCGAGGAGACGGCGCTGGCCGACAACCGCCATGAGATCCGGGTCTATCAGGTGCCTTGGGACGGGGGCTTTGAGCTGCGCCATACCGGCGGCGAGTGGGTGAGCCTGGAGCCGATGGGCGATGAAGAGCGCCCGGTTGACGGCGAGGTGGTGGAGTTTGTGCAGGGCAGCGGCCGGACCAGGTATCCGATTGTTTCCATCTCCGAGATGGAATGGCTGCGCTCCCCCCTGGGCGCGGTCTCTCATGGTGAGGACGGCACCCTGACCAGCTCGGTGGACGGAGAATCCCTGCTCAAGATCAATTACAGGACCAGGTGCCGGCTCTATCTCGCTACCAATAATCACGCCGAGCCGGTGCAGTTCGTGGCCGTGGCCCTCTGAAGGAGAAGAAGATGACGCAGGCACAGGCAACCATTGTGGTGGATTTCGGCGCCGGGGCCGATACCGACGCGGTGGCGGTGGTGGAGCTCGAGGACACCGGCAAGTCGTCGTTCGCCCCCGGCACCGAAGTGGTCTTCCTGGTTCATTACGACCAGAGCAAACTGCGGGTCGCCTCGGTGGCGGCCAGCAGCGGCATGGTGGTCCCCTTTGGTCAGGCCCAGGTGGAGCGCCGGACCCAGGGCGTCTTCCCGGCGCCCGACGCTGCGGTTGACCTGCCCCATATCCCGTCCGGCCCGGTCACGGCCACATGGTATGGCAAGGCGGCGGCCATCGGCCAGGAGGGCCGCCGGATCACGGCCCGCAACGGCACGCCCGCCATTGGCGAGCTGGTCTATAAGGTCTCGTGTCTGCGCTACAAACTGATCCCGCCGCCGCTGGACTTGGCCGATGACGAGACCTGGCCGGTGCTGGTGGTGGTGAGAATGGAGGCGGCCTGATGCTCTCTGTGATTGTTGAACGGCAACCGGCGACCCAGCAGGGCCCGGATATCACCTCGCCGTTGATCGTCAACCAGGCGGTGGCCGGTGAGCGGGGACGGGTGGAATGTGACCGCAACGCCACCAACCGCGAGTTTGTGGATCTCTCCGGGCCGGTGGGGCCGTTCATGGCACCGGGGGCCATGCTCGTGGTCATGGACGGTGAACAACAGTCCTGGCGTGGAATGCTGCGTTCGTTGACCTGGTCGATCGAGATCGACGGCGAAAACTTCTCCGCGGTCTCGAGCATGCGGATCGAGCGGGAGGTTGTTGGTGATGCTGGTTGACCAGGCCGCGAAACAGGAACAATTCATCGCCACGGTCGAGCAGTCCCTGGACGTTGGGTGGTGGTTGGTGCGGGACCAGGCCGGACGCCGGTGGCGGGTGGCGTCCGATCACGAGTGGCGGGTTGGGGATATGGTGGTGGTGCTGGCGGGCTATGTTGTCGGATCGGCGGGCCGGGCCATGAGAACTGAACCGATGGTGATGAACGTATGAAATTTGGACTGACGACCTGGGGCCTGCTGGCCAATCTCCTGGCGACCGCGCTGTACGCCCTGGACATCAAGGGCCGCATCGACGCCCTGACCAAGAATGTCGTGTACAAAGATGTCTGCACAACCTGTAAGGAAGGACGCGACAAGGAAATCTCCGCTGTCCATGACGAAATGCGGCGCCTGCGCGAGGAATTGACCCGGCAACATAAGGAGCAGATGTCGCTGATGCGGACCCTGTACCTGTCGCTGCCGAAACGGGAGGACGACCGATGATTAAGAACGGGGTTTCAGTGCTGGGGCTCGCGCCGCAGATGATCCTGGCCTATGTGATCGCCCAGCGAATCTATAACCGGAACGGCCATGAATGTGTCATCACCAGCGCGGTCGAGGGGAAGCACGGCAACCATTCGCATCATTACAAGGGCTGCGCTATTGATCTGCGCACCAGGGACTTGAGCCGCCGGGACCGGATCATCATCGCCGAACAGATACGGTCGGCCCTGGGCAGTGAATACCAGGTGGTGCTCGAGGACGACCACCTGCATATCGAGTTTGATCCGGCATGAAGGGGGGAGTGATGAGACCACGATGGTTGTCGCCGCTGCGTTTTGAGGAGATTGCCATGGCCGGCGCCGGGGAGCGTTGGGCGCGTTTGATCGAGCCGCTGCGGTATCTGACAAGCAGGGGCCGGGTCTTTATCGTGCCGCCGGAGTTCGAGACTGATTTCGCCTCGATCCCGAGACTGCTCTGGAGCCTGGTCGGTTCCCCGGCCGGGGGCCGTTATCGCCGCGCTGCGGTCCTGCATGATTATCTCTATGCCCACGGAGCCGCCCTGTGGCTGAAGCGCTCCGAGGCGGACGCGGTTTTCCGCGAGGCCATGCTGGTCTCCGGGGTCACCCCGGCCAAGGCCCGGATCATCTATTACGGTGTGCGGATCGGCGGTTGGATCACCTGGCGCCGGTATCGGAAACAAGAAAAACAGGAGGAGCGGACATGAAAACCATTGTCTTTGGTGCGATCCTTGGCCTATGTGCCGCCGGCTGCGCCACCGCCCAGGTGGAACGCCGGGTAACCGCTGACGGCGGCGAGGTCTGCACGGCGGCGTACACCTCGATCCTGCGTAATTACGACGGTGTGGCCATGACCGCCTGCGGGGCCAAGGGAAAGGCGGAAAATGTGGGGGATTCCCAGTTGTCCAAGGCCATTGTCGAGGCCTTTGTCCGCGGGGTGTCGGCGCGGCCATGATCCGCATTGCCGTGGTTGCGTTTGCGTTTCTCCTCGTGACGGCGGCGGCGGCCGGGGCGAGGACCGTGCATGTTGAGTTTCGGTACAACGGGGTCGCGGACGGATTTCGCCTGTACCGCAACGGGGCCTTGGTCTGCGAGGTTGGCGGCGGGGTGCGGGCGTTTGATTGTGTGATCGCTACGGTGGGACGCAAGGATGAATATACCCTGGCGGCGGTAGTGAGTGGGCCGATCGTTTCGCACAGCTGCATGCCGTCTACATTGTAGGTGAATTCCGACACCACGACGCGCCCTCCCGTCTCGACGTCGCAAGGCGATACTAGATCGACGGCGTCCACTAC
>JALWTY010000180.1 GCA_026993265.1 Desulfobacterales bacterium | reverse complement strand
GTGCCGGCGCAGGCCCGTGCCTTGTGCGCCCTGGCCGTGTCCCTGGTGCTCGCGCCGGTGGTCAGCCTGCCGCCGGACGCCCTGCCGCAGAGCGTTGCGGGAATATTCCTGTTCGTGGGCAAGGAGATCGTCCTCGGCGCCATCCTCGCCCTGTTCGCGCGTTTCATCTTCGGCGCGATCGAGACCGCGGGCCAGATGGCGGGCATCCAGATGGGGCTCGGCGTGGCCGGGACCATGGACCCGCAGAACGGCACCCAGACATCGCTCATCGGCTACTTCTGGAACATCTGCGCGGTGCTCATATTCCTGGCCATCAACGGCCACCATATCTTCTTCCGCACCCTGCTTGAGACCTTCCGCGCCGTGCCGCCGGGCGAACTGCACATCACCAGGGCCACCTTTGAAGGCATGGTCAGAGGCGGAGGATGGATGTTCCTGATGGCGGTCAAGATCATGGCCCCGATCACCGCGGCCCTGTTCTTCTCCCAGGTGGCCATGGGAATCATCGCCAAGACCGTCCCGCAGATCCCGATCCTGATCGTGGCCCTGCCGGTAAACATAGGCCTGGGGCTGGCCTTTGCCGGCATGGGCCTGGTGTTCATGACCCCGCTGCTGGTCCACGGCTTCGCGGTCATGGGGAGGCTGCTTCCCCGGCTCGCGGCCGGACTCGGAGGTTAACCTGAACCCGTGACGGCTTCGCGTTCAGGAGACAGGAGACGGGAAACAGGAGACAGTTGGCGGATGCGGCCTTCGGCCGCGGGCGTTATCAGAAGTCAGAAGTCAGAGGACAGAAGACAGTAAGTGGATGCGGCCTTCGGCCGCGAGCGTTTACATGGATCATGTCCTGAACCCCTAAGCCCCTATAAAAAAATGGCCGAAGAACAGTCCGGACAGGAAAAAACCGAGGCCCCGACCCAGCGCAGGCTGGCCGAGGCGAGGAAGAAGGGCGACATCGCCAGGAGCGTGGAAGTGCCATCGGCAGCGGTGCTTCTCGCCGCGGTCGCCACCCTGTACCTGAGCGGCCCGCACATGCTCGCCGCCACCCGCGCCGTCATGCGCCACTATCTCGCATCCGCGGCCCAGATCGACCTGGCCGCAGGCGGCATAAACATCCTCGCCATCGACGCGGTCATCCGCTCCCTGAAGGTGGCCGGCCCGCTGATGGCGGTGATCGTGGCAACCGCGGTGATATCGAACCTGCTCCAGAACGGGCCGGTCTTTTCCACCGAGAAGATCGCCCCTGATCCGGCCAGGATCGACCCGGTCCAGGGCTTCGCCAACCTCTTTTCCAAACAGATGCTGGCCCAGACCATCAAGTCCATCCTCAAGGTGGCCCTCATCGCCATCGTCGCCTGGCTCGAGATAAAAAAGGCCATGCCCATGCTGCTTCCGCTCATGGACCAGGAACCGCTGCCCATCCTCCTGTTCATGGCCCGCACCGCCTTCTGGATCTTTCTGAAATGCGGCCTGGTCATAGCCGCACTCGCCGCGGCCGACTACGGTTTCCAGCGCTGGCAGTTCATGGAGAAGATGAAAATGACCAAGCAGGAGCTCAAGGACGAGGCCAGGCAGACCGAGGGTGATCCCCACGTCAAGGGCAGGATCAGGTCCCTGCAGATGGAGATGGCCCGGCGCAGGATGATGGATGAGGTGCCCAAGGCCGACGTGGTCATAACCAACCCGACCCATATCGCGGTGGCCCTGCGCTACGACGCCGAAAACATGAGCGCGCCCAAGGTGGTGGCCAAGGGAGCGGGCCTCATAGCCGCGAAGATAAGGGAGATAGCCGAGGAGCACGGGGTGCCGCTGGTGGAGGACAAGCCGCTCGCCCGCGCCCTCTACCGCGACGTGGAGCTGGACGGGTTCATCCCGGAGAACCTGTTCCAGGCGGTGGCCGAGGTGCTGGCCTATGTCTACAGTCTTTCCGGCAGGGGGGCTGCGTAAATGGCCGAAGGCGCAAGGACATTCCCGGCTCTCCGCCTGCCGGCGGTGGACACCTCGAGCCTGGTTGTGGCGGTGGGGGTTGTCGCCATCCTGATGGTGATGATCATTCCCCTGCCGCCGGTGCTGCTCGATCTCCTCCTGTCGTTCAACATCACGGTGGGTATCCTCATCCTGCTGGTGGCGATGTACAACACCCACCCGCTGGATTTCTCCGCCTTTCCGTCGCTGCTTCTGGTGACCACCCTGTTCCGGCTGTCGCTCAACATCGCCTCCACCCGCCTGATCCTCCTCCACGGCCACGAGGGGCTCGGCGCGGTGGGCAAGGTGATAACCGCCTTCGGCTCCTTCGTGGTCGGCGGCAGCTACGCGGTGGGGCTGATAATCTTTTCCATTCTGGTGCTGATAAACTTCATCGTCATCACCAAGGGTTCCGGCCGCATCGCCGAGGTGGCGGCCCGCTTCACCCTCGACGCCATGCCCGGCAAACAGATGGCCATCGACGCCGACCTCAACGCCGGGCTCATCAACGAGGACGAGGCCAAACGCCGCCGGGAGGAGATCTCCCGCCAGTCCGAGTTCTACGGAGCCATGGACGGCGCGAGCAAGTTCGTCCGCGGCGAGGCCATCGCCGGCCTGGTCATCATGCTGATAAACATCATCGGCGGGCTCTTCATCGGCGTCATCATCAACAAGCTCTCCATCTCCCAGGCGGTGCAGACCTACACCCTGCTCACCATCGGCGACGGCCTGGTCAGCCAGGTGCCGGCCCTGATAATCTCCACCTCGGCCGGCGTCATCGTCAGCCGGGCCGCCTCCAACGTCAGCATGGGCAAGGAGTTCCTCGCCCAGTTCGGCCGCCAGCCCCAGGCCATGGCGGTGGCGAGCGGCATAATAATCCTCTTCAGCCTGATCCCGGGCCTGCCGCATCTGCCCTTCCTCGTGCTCGGGCTGGCCACCGGCGGACTGTCAATCGTCACGGTCAAGCGCCAGGCCAGGGAGGTGGAGAGCGAACGGGAAGAGGAGGAAAAGAAGAGGAAGGAAAGCGAACCGCCGCCCGGCTCGCCCGAGACCATCGAGGCCCTGCTGCCCCTCGACATCCTCGAGCTCGAGGTGGGCTATGCCCTGGTGCCGCTGGTGGACGAAAGCCAGGAGGGCGACCTGCTCGAACGCATCCGGGCGATCCGGCGGCAGTTCGCCATGGACATGGGCATCATCATCCCGCCCATGCACGTGCGCGACAACCTTCAGCTCAAGCCGGACGAGTACTGTCTGATAATGAAGGGGGTGGAGATCGCCCGCGGCAGCATCCTCACCGGCTACTACCTGGCGATGGATTCAGGTGCGGCCAAGCGCAAGATCGAGGGCATCCCCACCACCGAGCCCGCCTTTGGCCTGCCCGCCATCTGGATAACCGAGGACAAGCGCGACGAGGCCCAGGTGGCCGGGTACACCGTGGTCGATCCATCCACGGTGATCGCCACCCACCTGACCGAGGTGCTGCGCAGTCACGCGGCCGAACTCCTCGGCCGCCAGGACACCCAGAAACTGCTCGACAACCTGGCCAAGACCCATCCCAAGGTGGTGGAGGAACTCACCCCCGGGACCCTGCCGCTGGGCACGGTGCAGAAGGTGCTGCAGAAACTTCTGGCCGAACGGGTGAGCATCCGCGACATGCTGACCATCTGCGAAACCCTGGCCGACCACGGCGCAAACATCAAGGACCCGGATATCCTCACCGAACTGGTGCGTCAGAACCTGGCCCGGAGCATCACCAGACAGTACACCGACGACGGCGCCATCCGCGCCATCACCCTGTCCACCGGCATCGAGGACCTGATTCGGGAGTCGGTGCAGCAGGGCGAACACGGAACCGTGCTCAACATGAGCCCGGACACGGCCCAGGCGCTGATAGACGCTATCGAGAAGGAGGCCCAGCGGGTGATGGACGAGGGCTACCAGCCGGTGATCATCTGCGCCCCCGTGGTCCGCCGCCACCTGCGGCGGATAATCGAGAGGTTCCTGCCCCAGGTGGCGGTGCTGTCCCACGCCGAGATAAGCGGGCAGGTGAAAATAGAGAGCATGGGAACCATAGAGATAGTTTAGGGGCGTAGGGGATAGGGAATTTGGTGCTAATCCGGCAGGGATTTCAGAAAAAAACAGGCACGAGGTGAACACGAGATGAAGATCAGACGGTTTCGGGCGAAAAACAACTCCGAGGCCCTGGCCTTGATAAAAAACGCCCTGGGCGAGGATGCGGTAATCCTTTCGAGCCGTACCACCGGGGACGGCGGCATCGAGGTGACGGCCGCGGCCGACCTCGACCCGCTCATCCAGCCCCGGACGGCCGCCGTTCCGGCCGCGCAAGAGGATACGACTCCATCTGCGGTATACGGT
>JALWTY010000179.1 GCA_026993265.1 Desulfobacterales bacterium | reverse complement strand
CCGGAAGCCTTTTCGACCCGGCGCTTGCAGCCGCGTTCATCGGGGTTAGCGAAAAGATGGCTGACGTCTGCGGACGCTACCGGGACGCGGTCTTGGGCGTGGGCGGCATGGCGGCGCCTGGCGCCGTTGTCTGAGGCTCAGAAACTGTCGTCCTCTATCATCCGCATCTGGATATAGAGTTCCACCGTGTCGGCCAGTTCCAGGTTGTTCTGCGGCACCTTGAAGAAGATTCCCAGTTCGGTCTCGTTGTCCGGCCGTTCCACCACCCGGGTGACGGTGGCTTCCGGCAGGTTGATCCTCTCCTCGGTGGCGCTGTACCTTGAACACAGTGACAGGCTGATGGGTTCGATCACGTCGCCCTTTTTCACCTCGCCGAAGATCTCGCCCACGAGGCGCGCGCCCCGCATGGAGAAATCCAGGACCCGGCAGTTCTGGATGCGGTGCCTGTTTCTGAAGGTGAACACCGCCTTGGAGTTCCCCGGGGTTTCCACCCTGGCGTGTTTGCGCCGCTGTACCCGGTAGATGGCCTCGGGAAAGCTCATCGCGATGTGCTGTTCGCTCTCGAGCAGGGGGATTCCCTCGAACCCGTACAGCGGCTGGCCCTTGGGCTGAAAGGAGATAAAACACTTTTCCTGCTTCACCCTGGAGCTTCCAGGCTTGAAGAACAGCAGCAACGTGCCCTTCTTCTTGCTTATTATCTCCCGGGCGTAGACCGTGTGGGGCGGCACGCCCTTTTGGTAGAGATGCAGGGGGGTATTGGCCTTGATCAGCCTGGTTATGGTCTTGAGGATCTTGCGGCGATCCTCGGTCCAGTATTCTCGCATGTTCGGGTGTATTCCTCTGTCCAGGCCGGTATGGCGGCAACAGATGCATAGTGCATGATGCTCCTTTTATATGTAGCCGAAGCTTAGCTGCAGCCTATCTCCATGTCAAGCTCGGGGTAGGTTGTTGGTTGGCGGATCAGAAGTTTTTTTTCGAGTCGAGCAGTAGTGTGACCGGGCCCTGGTTCACCAGCTCCACTGCCATGTCCGCCTGAAACACGCCGCTTTCCACCTTTACGGGCAGGCCGCCCGCCATGTTGAGAAATTCCGTGAACATGCGCGCCGCCATATCAGGGGGCGCGGCGTCCGAGAAGGACGGCCTGCGGCCGCGGCGGCAGTCACCGTACAGGGTGAACTGGGGCACCAGGAGAAGCTCTCCCCCTGTGTCCATGAGGGAAAGGTTCATCCTGCCGCTGCTGTCCTCGAATATTCTCAGGTTCACGACCTTGTCGAGCATCCACTCCATGTCACTGCCGGTGTCACCGGCGGTGAAACCGGCAAGGAGGAGGATGCCCGCGCCGATCTCGCCGACGGTTCCCCCGCCTGTCTCCACCCGGGCCCGGCTCACCCTTTGGACTACTCCCCGCATCAGTTCCCTCCGTTATCGTCGCCGTCGAACAGACGGATGATGGTCATCGCCGCCATGGCCGCGGTCTCGGCCCGCATAACCTGTCGTCCCAGCCCGACGAGAACAAAGCCTGCCCTGGCCGCCTTCTCCGTCTCGTCACTGCTGAAACCACCCTCAGGGCCGACCAGGGCGATTTTCACGCCGGCACTGCCCCAAGGCAGGGCGGCGAGCTCGCTGCCCCTGGTTTTCCGTTCTTTTTCGTGGAACATCAGGCCGAGAGCGAATTCGTCTTTCCGCTCCAGCAGTTCTTCCAGCTCCGTTGGCGCGGTTATCTCGAGCGGGGTGGCGCGGCCGCATTGCTTACACGCCGCGGACGCCACCCTGTGCCACCGCTCCATCCGCCCGGGCCGCGGGCGTCCGGCCGCGGTATGGCGGCTTGCAAGAGGGATCAGGGCCCCTATCCCGAACTCGACCGCCTTTTCCACCACAAGATCCATCCGCGCTCCCTTCAGGATGCCGGCGGCAAGGCAGGTGCGGCCGGTATCCTCGGCCCTGCGGGATGCTGTGATGGCGAGGATGGCCCGGTCCCGGCCAAGGGATTCTATCCGTGCGGTCATGATCGCGCCCCTGGGATCGAGCAGTTCCACGGTTTCGCCCGGCCTGAGGCGAAGAACGTCTTTAAGGTGGCGCAGCTCCGGACCGGATATCTCCGCGGTCCGCCCCCTTATGGCGTCCGGGTTGACCAGGAAACGGCGCAGGCTCATGTTCCCTCCCGGTTCATCAGCAGGGCGGTCCATTCGTTTCTGTGTTTCCGTTCAGCCACCAGGAATCCGGCGTTACGGTATATCCGCTCAATGTTTTCTTCCTGCCATCCACGGAGGATGCCGGCCAGAACGAGAGCGCCGCCCGGACGGGAGTTTTTCGCGATCGCGTCCGCCATTTCCACCAGCGTATTGTGGATGATGTTGGCGCAGATCAGCTCAAAGCCGTTGCCGGCCGCATCCACCGGCTCTGTCGTGGCCTGTATTGTGCCGGCAACGCCGTTTATGCGGGCGTTTTCTTCTGTCATCCGCACCGCTTCGGGATCGCAGTCTATGGCGATCACGTATTTTGCGCCAAGACGCGCGCAGGCAATGGCGAGGATCCCGGTCCCGCAGCCGACGTCGAGGACCCGTACGGGATGGCGGGAACCATCGTAGAGTGCTTCTATCAGTTCAAGGGCCATGGCCGTGCTTTCGTGGTGGCCGGTGCCGAATGCGGTTCCCGGATCAATGGTGATAACGGTCTCGCCCGCCTCTGGAGCGAGCTTTTCCCATGACGGGGCGATAACAAGCCTGTTGCCGGTACGCAGGGGTGTGAAATCCTTTTTCCATTCGGAAAGCCAGTCCTTTTCCTCCAGGATATCCTCTTTGGTCAATGTCGCTCCGGCGTTTTGCGCCCAAGCTCTGACCTCCGTCATTATCTGCCCAGAATCGCCGCCTTCTTCTATGTAAGCCGATATCAGGCAGCAGTCGCCGTCATCTTCGGTCATGACCCCTGAGCCGGTTATCCGGGCAAGGCAGGCGGCCGTGTCTTCGCCCATGTCGCGCTTCACTTTGACCACTATCGTCCGCCATTTGCGTTTTTCCGTCATTTTCAGCAACCGTGATTTGTGGTTAAGGGCAGGAACGGTTAAGTTATCATGGGCCATCACCCCCGGCAACTTGTATGGATATGGATGAGAAGAGCATCAGAGCACTGCTCGCCGCCGTGAAGGACGGCGTGCTGGACTTGGACAGCGCCATGGAGAGGCTGCGCAGGCTTCCATGTGAGGACATGGGTTTTGCCTGCGTCGATCACCACCGTTTCCTGCGTACCGGTATGCCCGAGGTGGTGTTCGGCGAGGGGAAGAGCGCTGGGCAGATCGTGGCTATAATGAAGTCGCTTGCGGCTGAAGGAACGGTCGCCCTTGCCACCAGGGTGGATGCGGAAAAGGCGGAGACCGTGCTTGCCGGCCTGGACGGCGCCGTGTATCACGCCGATGCCCGTATCGTTCAGGTGAACGGAGGCGGGGAGCCTGCGTCGGATTCCGGCGTGGTGCTTGTTGCCGCGGCCGGAACCAGCGACCTTCCCGTGGCCGAGGAGGCCGCGGTCACGGCCCGTGCCTTTGGCTGCCGGGTGGAAACCGTGTACGACGTTGGCGTGGCCGGGGTTCACCGGCTGCTCTCCCGCCGCCGGGAACTGGAACGGGCCGCGGTCGTCATCGCCGTGGCCGGCATGGAAGGGGCGCTGCCGGGAGTCATCGCCGGTCTGGTGGAGGCGCCGGTCATCGCCGTGCCCACAAGCGTCGGGTACGGCAGCGGCGCGGGCGGGTTTGCGGCCCTGCTTTCCATGCTCAACAGCTGTGCCCCCGGCATGGCGGTGGTCAACATAGACAACGGTTTCGGAGCCGCGAGCATGGCCGCGGCGGTTATGAGGGCCGCGGCCAGGCTGGCCGGAACGGAACTTGCCACGGAGATGCCGAGGTGACCGGCGGATATAGATCTGGGACTGGCTGGCCCCGTTTTCGCGGGGTGGGGAAAGCCATGCCGCTGTCCGGGAAAAATTTTGCGCGCAGACGTCTCTCTTTGGGATAAAATAAGACTTGATGAAATTGCAATAAATTGCGATTCCGCCGTGGCACCGCCGGTATCTCATTGAAATTACGCTGGCGGAGCGGCATGGTTGCCATTTATTACGAGTTCATCAAACTTGCCGGAAGCCTCATATTTGCTGTTGACATGGCCCCGGTGTTACGCTATCTTGTCGCTCTCCTTGCGGGGGGCAGTATTGGTTGCCTGTTTTTTTTAAAGCGAGGAGGTTTTAGTTTGAGCCGCGTTCGCCGTGGCGACCGGATGGTATTCCGGAGCAAGGCGCCGATCTTTGAGAACTGGACAGCAAGCAAGATACAGACGGGCCCGAGTCTGTAAGATTTTG
>JALWTY010000178.1 GCA_026993265.1 Desulfobacterales bacterium | reverse complement strand
AGCGGCAGGGGCGGCCGGCGAGCTCGTGGGCCTCGGGGCAACTCTTGCCCTCTAGCTCGCGCAGGAGGGTGATGACGTCGCCCTTGAACGGGCAGGCGTAGCATTTGAACCCGCCGTCGTCACGGAGGACGAACCGGGTCGACTGTTCGGACCCGCCGCATTTCGGGCAGCGGCCGGACCAGCGGCGGTTTCCCCGTTTGAGGCGGTAGCGGGCGGCGATGTCGGCGAGGATCGTATCCATGACAAAAAGTCCTGGTGTCCTGGGTTGGTCCTGTTAAAAGTCCTGGGTTTAAGTATATGTTTTTATTAGATAAATATATGATAGTAGGACTATAGGACTAAAAACGTACATGCGCGCATATATACGGTTTTCCTTCCCCTGTTTTTTTGTTATGCGTGCGCGCGTGAAAATCAGTCCTGATGTCCTGGCCGGGGGGACAAACGCAGTCATCCCGGACGGTTACGGCCAGGACTCTTGGCAGGACCGGGCCAGGACATCAGGACTTTCCTCCTCTTGCGTGGATGAATTCGTCCACCTCGTCGGCGATTACCTCGTTGCCGGTGAACTGATAGAGCCAATAGCGGCCCCCTTTTCGCTCGATACGGAAGCCGCGCTCGCGCATGGAGCTGTTGATCGCCGTCTGGCTCGGGCAGCGGTCAGCGCGGGCGTCCTTGTTCTGTGCCCACCACCAGCGGAAATACTCGTGCACCCTGGAGGTGGATATGCGGGTCTCCGGCTGGTCAGGGCAGGCGACGAGGCAGTCTCGGAGGAACTGCGAGAGGTAGTCCTCCTCTTGGGCGAGCCTGTCCACCCGGTCGAGCACCTCCGGCGGGGTGGCGAGGCCCTGCTCCTGCCAGGCGAGGCATCCTTCCACCAGCCAGCGCAGGATGCCCTCGCGGTGTTCCCGGAGGCGGTCTTTCAGTTTGGGGTCTTTTTTCCGGAACCGGTCGGCCCAGATGGGGTGTTTTCGTTTTTCGGCCTCCACGTCCTCCACGTACATGTAGGGGAACTCGATCAGGAGCAGGCGCTGGATCATGGAGAACTCACGCGCCAGGCCCACCGGCAGGTGGTTTACGTGGAGGAAAAGCGTGTGGGTGGGGTAGAAATTGATCTCGCTGCCGAAATTGGGGCGGCAGACGACCCGGTCCTCGCCGGTGAGGCGCTTTATCGCCGACGGGTCGATGCGCTCGCCTCTGTTGGTCTCGGCGCCGACGATGATCCGCTTGCGGAGCAGGCTGTAGAGGTGTTCGCTGGCCGCGGCCGGCGATGGCTCGTTGCGCTGCTCGAGGATCATCCCCTTCTTGATCTCGTGGTAGTAGGGACCCATGACGTCGCCCAGGAGGTCGAACAGGGTGCCCTTGCCGTTGCGGCCCGGGCCGACGAACACCCAGATGTACTGCTCGAAACTGTGGCCGGTGATGGCGTAGCCGAACGAGCGCTGGAGGAACGCGGCCATCTCCGGCGAGCCCGAGACCTCGTCGATGAACTCTTGCCAGATGGTGTAGTCGGCGTGGGGGTTGTAGTCGATGTCCAGGCGGCGGGTGAGGAGATCCTCGGGCCGGCCCTTGGTGAGGGCGCCGGTTTGCAGGTCGATGACCCCGTTCTGGACCGGCAGGAGCCACGGTTTGTTGTCGAAATCCTCCTCGCGGCAGGCCATGGACGGCTCGACCACCGGCGCCCAGTAGAGGGCGCTTTCCGCGCCGCGGCGGCCGCGGAGGCGTTCTGCGCGTTTCCGGTATTTGTCGCGCAGGCCGATTTTCCAGGACTCGGGATGTTTTTTGCCCTGGATCCCCTTATCGAGAATCTCTTTCGTCAGGCGTTCGGCCCGGGCCTGGTACTCGAGGGCGCAGTCCTCGACGGCGTTGACCGCGCGCCGTTTCAGATCCAGGGTCCAGACGTGCCTGTCCCAGGCGTACCACTCGCCGCCATTCTTGGGGGTGACGTTGAGGATGTAGTGCCCCCGGTGCATCGAGGCGAACAAGCAGCCGTCGCCGCGCTCGTTGTTGGCGAGGCATTGGGCCACGAACTGATCGTCGATCTCCGGCTGCGGCTGCAGGCCGGCGGTGAGCTCGTCCGCCCGCTGCTCGACCTGGCCGGCGATGGCGGCGAGCTCGTCTGTCTTTGGGGTGTCGCTCATCTGGTCGGCCATTCTATTTTTCCACCTCGTTTACAAATCCCAACACGGGAAGCGCCCGGGCTGCATGGACCCCTGCTCTTATGGCCCTCGAAAGGACCCGCGGTCCGGCCAGGACTTTTGCCTGAAAGATTTTATTCAGGGGGAAAGGGGCTGAATCACCGGCCATTTTCCGCCTCCATCGCCTGAAGCCTGGCTGCCATATCCTCGACAGCCCGGCGGTAGCCCTCCTCAAACGACTCACGGACTGCGACGTCGTAATGTGCCAGCACTATGCTGGTCACGTCCTGTAACGCGGTTGGTTGCACGGTGCGATTGAGCGCCCTGATGATGGTTGCCCTGTGTGCCTGTGGGCAGCTATGCATGATGCACCTCCTCTTTCGGGGACATGGTGGATCTCCAGAGCCCGGCGGCGGCGGGCGGCCGGGGCTGGCTTGATCTTGTGGCTGGCGAACCACCTCTTGAGATCGTCCAGGAAAATCAGGACGTTTTTCCCCGGCCGGTAGGCCGGGAGGTCTCCAGCCTTGATTGCCCGGTCGATGGTGCGGGGATTGACCCCGCACATCTTTGCGGCCTCGGAGCGCGTCAATTTTGGGGCGTCCAGGTCTAACATCACAGACCTCCTGCCCTCGAACATTTGCGCCGGCACACACGGCACATTCCGGCCGTCAGCCGCCGGCCGGTCTTGATGCAGACGGCTGCCCGGTCATCCGGGACCAGGCCGCCGGCATATCTGATGCTCGTCCGGGGACGGCTCATTGCGACATCCCCCAGATGAGGATGACATCGAGCCCTCCCAGGGCGAAAAACGCCAGGGCCGTAATCGCCCACAAAAAATCTCTCATCATCTCCGTTGCTCCTCGAGGTACTTGGTGAGTGAGCGGTCGATCTCGGCCTTGGCCTCCTCGACCAGGTCCTTGACCTCGTCCACCGGAACGCCGTCGGCAATGGCTGCCTGCAGCTCTGCCACGGCCTGGTAGTCGGCGAGGATCTCGGCGTCGAGGGTGGGTTTCAGGGGGACGACGGCGGCGGGATGCTGGCCGTCGTCTATGGCGGACTGGAGATACTCGAGAGCCCGGCGGGCGATGTCGCCCCGCCCGGCTAGGTCGAGCTCGGTGAAAAGGGTGTGGAGGTGCTGCAACGGGTCGTTGCAGCGTTCGGCGACAAACCTGGGATCTGACGAATACATCCGGATGATCCGGGCGTTGCGTTTGCCCAACACCCGGAGGAGGAACGGCTCACCCAGGAGCTTCCTGGTAGCATTCCAAAACTGCCAGCTTTCAAAGCTTTTTGCCATTTCCCTCCTCCCTGTCTTGCCCTACCATGCGAGCATGGATACCCATGCTTGCGAAATACCCGCCCCGCTGTTAGGATTAACAGCGCGACCCGTTAACGCCCGTGGTGCGTCTGGAGACGACCCAGCGGGGCGGGGTTTTTTTATTCACACACAAGGGACGACCGCTATGACCGCCCCAGGCAAATCCGCCTTGACCGGCTTTGAAATCGTTGAGGACGGAGAAAGAATCATTTTCCGCTTTGTCCATGACGACCGGCCCGAGACCCTCGTGAGCCTCGACTACCAACAACAACGGCAAGCCCTTGCCATAATGCTTTCAGGGCTCGTGCAAACATTCGGGATACGCAGAGAGCACAACAAGCCGGCCACCACCGAAGGGCCACCGGCCGCCTGTATGCCCATGCCGGTGGTGGAGTTTCAACTGAACATCGCAGAGGATGGGAGCCATGCCATCCTGGGATTTGTGCTCCCCAACCATCTGTCGATCCAATTCGTAATGGAGGCGATAACGCTGAAAAACGTGGCCCGGAAGATTTTGAGCGACTTTGAGTCATTTGCTCCTCCCGCGACTCATTGAAGGCCAGATCTCGTCCACCGGCTTGCCGATAGCCTCGGCAATTGCCTGGCGGATGCGGGGGGTAGGACGCTTGCCGGTGATGACGGCATGGACCCATTGAGGGGCAACCCCCAGTTTTTTGGCTATGCTAGTGATAGTCACTCTAGCGAGGACCATGGCTGCTCTGATTTCATTTGGCTCCATGCTTGATATGGTAAACGAAATTTAGGTCGCATATCAACCTAAATTTTAAAAATTAACTAAAAATAGGCTAAGACCTGGCGTTAACCTGTTGTGAATATTGAAGAAAAAAAATTTCTCCAGCGCTTGAAAGAGGCAATCGGGGATGAGTCTGTGCGAAATTTCGCTAAGAGGAGCGGGATCTCCGTCTCTGCTGTCCAGCATTATCTTAAGGGTGGTGGCGAACCGAGCCTGTCGAAGCTCAAGGCCATCGCCCAAGCCGCCAACGTTTCGGTGGCATGGCTGGTGGGGGAAACGGATGATCCATCCGGGATCGTCGCAAAAGGGGGAACAAGCCGGAGCAGCGGGGACAAGGTTGTTTTGACGCCATCCTCCACCGCAGCAAACATGGAGGCAAACAGCAGCGATCTGGCGGCGGCGATAGCTCAGTTGGCCACGATATTTCAATCAGGCGATCAGACCTTCATACGTGCGATCCAGGCCAATCTCAGCGCGTTTTCCGCGGCGGTCGAGAAAGAGGCGATCATCGCCGGGCTCGAAAAACGGGTGGCCGAACTCGAGGCCCAGGTGGCCGAACTCGTGCGCAGGAGGGATCAGGACGGCAAGGCGGTGGCGAACCATTAAGGCACAGGGTGGTCAAACTGTCCCGGCATCAATGGGGGAGGTCCCGGGACAGCAAAATCATATATCCGTTTATGATACTATAAAAAACAAAACATTTTAAGGAGGAGGTAATGCGTTTACTTAGACTCCCTGTCTTGTTTATGACCGTAGTCCTTATGGCCGGATGTATATCTCCACACGCCACAATACCGCCGCGAGATGGGCTGGTATTAAGAAATTATCCAAGGGTTAAAATCGTTCTCAAAGACAAAGTCGACACAGCTTTCTCGCGCGAAATAGGTCTGCTTTTTATCGGTCTCCTCGAGGGGAAACTAAGAACCCTTGACATGCAACCTGTTGAAGAAGGAGAGGATATGCGCCTAGTTCTGACCCTGCTCATATGTAATCCCGGCGATCTCTCGAAAAAACTATTGATTGGATTCGGAGCAGGTCGTTCTCAGCTGAAGTACAGAGCAACCTTCTACGTCAAGGACAGAATTATAGCCGAACTTGAGGGTGGAGAGTTCTTTTCCGGCATCATGGCAGCAGAAGATGAAAAAATGGCTCTCGTCCAACGTTCAGTCACCCAGATAGGTGAGTTCATCGATAAAAATGGCTTGCCGGATAAATCGCGTGCAGCCACATGGCAGGGAGAAAATGATTGAGGCAAAAAAATGGACGGACTAAGGGAGGCAGGCGGAGCTTTCGTCTTTATCATTCTGCTCGTGGTAGCCGTGCTCGGATTTTTGATGCCGGTGTTCGTCTACCAGATCCGCAACACCATCCGGAGGATGGAGAACCTGCAACGTAGGGCCAACAACACCCTGGAACGGATAGAGGGAAAACTGTCAGGAGCCGGGGCAGGGGACGCGAGCAAACCTGCCAGGCCGCACAACAGTAATCCTCGCCCATCGAAACCAGAGGGTTCTGCGGGGAACGCCGAGGACCATCAATTCTGCACGGAGTGCGGCAGAATCTTCCGGGAAGGGGAGACAACATGCTACAAATGCGGAGCAGAGCGGCCGAGGTAGCCCCCCAAATCAGGCTGAAAACCGCCTGATTTTACGCCCAAACCGCACAACCTGACGGAATAAAACCAAAAAATCAGGATTCCTAATCCTGGTGTCGCATGTTCGAATCATGCCGGGGGCGCCACGTTTCCAGAAGTCAGAAACCAGAACCCGGAAGACGGAAAGGGCGGTTGCATGGCTCGTCCCGCCTTGCAGCGGGTCTCGTCGGCCGTTGGCGCAACACGCCGACATCGGCCATCAACCAACCTGATCCACTTTGTCACTCAGTCTCTCTGTCCCTGAGCCCCTAACAGCCCGTTGAAAAATTGCTGCACTTGACGATTCTGCGTCAAAATCCGGCTCAAAATGCTCATTTACCCCATGTAAACTGCGCTTTTTCGCCGGATTTTTCCTTGCCTCGTCTGCGCTCGCTACGTTTTTCAACGGGCTGCTAACTCCTTCGGCAAATCAAAAGATAAAGGTTTCGTAAGGTTACGATTACGAATGCTTCTGCCTCCGTATTCCCTTTCGGGTATGCCCGGCCGTTGTTCTATAGGTATTTTGTATTTGACTTATAGATTAAATTTACATAAAAGATCGGCAGCCTGTTTTTCGTTATCCGTTTTGCAACTGAAGGACAAAGGAGGCAGTCAAAATGAAAACGAGGATTATTCCGCTCCTGCTGGCCGTGTTTTTCACGCTGGCGCTGGCGCCCCGCGCCCAGGCTGCAAACACGGCATCGGCCGTTATCAGGATGGATTTCGATCTCTCCGGCCATGACCGGAAAAGCGAAGTGAACCTCTGGGTTCCCTATCCCGTGTCGTCGCAGTACCAGGACATAAGCGCGGTCAGGGTCAGCGGCGATTTCGCCGGTTCCGCGGTGTACGCAGACAGTAAGTATCAGACGCCGATACTTCACACCCGCTGGCCGGCCGGGGCCTCTTCCCGCCGTCTCTCCCTGGTGTTCAGGGTGACGCGGAAAGAGGCCCTGCGCCGTGATTTCCCGAAGCATGAACCGGCCTGGAATCCGGCCGATTACGCCATGTGGCTTGCGCCCACGAGCCTTGGCCCGGTGGATGGACCGGTGAGGGAGCTCGCCATGTCAATAGTGAAAGGAAAAAAGACCGTGCTTGCGCGGGCAAAGGCGATCTACGACTGGGTCTGCGAGAACATGTACCGCGATCCCGCCACCAGGGGATGCGGCAAGGGCGACGTCTGCCTGCTGTTAGCCCGCCCTGGCGGCAAGTGCACCGACATCCACTCGGTCTTCGTGGCCCTGTGCCGGGCCGCGGGCGTGCCCGCCCGGGAGATATTCGGCGTCCGCATCGGCAAAAAAGACGTCCAGGACATCAGCAAATGGCAGCATTGCTGGGCCGAGTTCTTCCTGCCGGGATACGGCTGGGTGCCGGTGGATCCCGCCGACGTGCGCAAGCTCATGCTCAAAAGGAAACTCAAGCTGGATGATCCTGGAGCACAGGAGCTGCGCCGTTACTTCTGGGGCGGCTGGGACGCCTGGCGGGTGAAGCTGGCCGTGGGCCGCGACATCGTCCTCAATCCGCCCCAGAAAGGCGCGCCCCTCAACACCTTTGGCTACCCCTACGCCGAGGTCGGCGGCGAGCCGCTGGACTTCTACGATCCGGCCGCGTTCGGATATTCCTTCACGAGCTACAGGATAACCGGCGACGGTTACGCCATGATAGACACTGCCGGACTCAAAAAACTCATTGACCGCGCCCCCGACGTCATGGTCTTTGACGCGAGAAATCCTGAGGAGTACCAGGAGGTGCACATCAGGGGAGCGCTGAACCTGCCGGTCAGGAGATTCTCCAGGTTTTCCCACCTGCTGCCTGCGGACAGATCGCAGATGATCGTCTTCTACTGTAATGGGGTCAAATGCGGCAAGAGCAGGAAGGCTGCGAAAAAGGCCATCAAACTGGGATATGAAAACGTCCTGGTCTACGCCGAGGGCATGCCGGTCTGGGAGGAGAAGGGCATGCCGATATACGCCGGGCCGGACTATGAGAAACGGATAAAGACCACCATCGTCACCCCGGATGAACTCGACGCCATGATAAAAGGTGGTTCCAGCGGCTTCACGGTGGTTGACGTCCGCGATCCTGAAGAATTCGCCAAAGGCCATATCCCCGGGGCCGTGAACATCCCGGCGGCGGTCTTCGCATCCCGTTCCGGAGAACTGGACAAGAAGAATAGAATAATCGTCTACTGCAACTCCGGCGGCCGCAGCTACAACGCCTACCGCAAGCTGATGAAGCTGGGATACCGCAAGATAGGCCAGGCCCTTTTCGCCGACTGGAAGGAGGCCGGCCTGCCGGTGGAAAAGAACTGATCCCGCCTCCGGCCACTGGTTTTGGCCATGCGCAAAATGGTTTGACTTCTGCGGATGGTTCTGCGCATAATTGAATTAAAGCCAAGATAAAAAAACGCTTTCTGAAAAACTCCGATAAGAGCAAACCCGGAGCAATCCGGGGACGCAAAGCCACGGGTCCCAATGGGACAGCCGGGTTGCCGAAGAGAACAATCAAGATGGAAAAGCGGCAACCCGTCCCCTGAGAAAAGCAGGCGACGGGTTTTTTAATGGTATCACGCAAGACTGAATAAATCGGCAACGCGGCGGGTCAGCGTCTTTCGGGGATTGTTCCGGAAACAACAACCCTTGAGAGGTGATACCATGAAAAAGACCGCGCCTGCCCTCGCTGTCATCGCCATCCTCGCCGCGCTCGCGGTTCCTTCCGCGGCCAGCGCTTCCTACTACGGCCTGGACGAGACCGACCGCAAGTTTCTCACCCTGGCGACCTATGCCATGATCGACTACCAGCAGAGCTGCGAGATGTTCTACCACCGCACCGGATACCGGGAGATGAATCCCGTACTCGGCCCGAATCCCACCAGGGAGGATCTGGTGGCCTTTGGCGTGGGCGGCGTCGCCCTTGCCTACGGCGTGACCAGGATGCTGCCGGACAACCGTTTCCGGACCATTCTGGTGGATTCCATCCTTGCCACCGAGCAGCTCAATATCGAGGAAAACCGCATCATCATGCGGCGGCTGACCAGCAAGTACAACCGGATAATGATCGTGCTGAAATTCTCATTCTGAGGCAGGCGCGGGCCGCCACCGGGGCGGCGCGCATAAAGAAAGCCCCCGCCGCCGGTTACGGCAGCGGGGGCTTTCGCGTCATCCGTTCACGATCAGCCCCCCAAGAGCCTTGCGGCTGCGGCGCCGCCTGGTAACCCGGGGTAGTCCCGCTTTTCCCAGGCCTCGTTGATTTCTTTCCTGACACTGGTGGAGGATCTTTTCAGCCTCTTCGGCGTTGCGGTTGGCATTGATGGTGATGTGGCCGCCATGCACGGTGACCGTCTTCCCTTGACTGGCGGCAAGGTCACCGGCAGGGGATCCTTGGTATAGCAGCCCGTTGAAGAGCTGCTGCGCTTGATGATTCTGCGTCAAAATCCGGCTCAAAATGCTCATTTACTCCATTTAAACTGCGCTTTTTCGCCGGATTTTTACTTGCCTCGTCTGCGCTCGTTACGTTTTTCAATGGGCTGCAAGGTCTCTATCTTCAGCGGCTTGAACAACCTGGAGGACATCACCCTGCAGCCGGATTACGCCACCATCTGCGGTTACACCCAGAACGATCTCGAGACCGTGTTCGCGGACCACCTGCGCGGCGCGGACATGGCCAGGGTACGGGAGTGGTACAACGGCTACTCGTTTCTGGGCGAGCCGGTGTACAACCCCTTCGACATCCTCCTCTTCATCCGCAACCGCTTTGCCTTCCGCAACTACTGGTTCGCCACCGGCACCCCGACCTTTCTGATAAAACTGGTCAAGCAGAACGACTACTTCATCCCCAAACTCGCCGACCTGCGGGTGAGCAGCACCCTGGTGGATTCCTTCGACATCGAGGACATCCGGCTCGAGCCCATCCTGTTCCAGGCCGGCTACCTGACCATCAGAGAGGTGCGGGAGCTGGAATTCGGCGGCTACGAGTACCTGTTGGGGGTGCCGAACAAGGAGGTGGCTATCTCCTTCAACGATGTCCTCATCCAATACCTGACCGGCGAGACCAATTACACCGGAACCAAGTCGTCCCTGTACGCGGCCCTGAAGAACGGCGAGCCCGAGGGGATGCGGGAGACCCTGACAGGCCTCTTCGCCTCCATCCCCTACACCCACTACGTCAACAACACCATCAGCAGCTACGAGGGTTATTTCGCCAGCGTCATCTACGCCTACCTCGCAAGCCTGGGGCTTGAGATCATCGCCGAGGACGTGACCAACCGCGGCCGCATCGACCTGACCGTGAAACTGGGGGAAAATCTCTATATTATCGAGTTCAAGGTCGGGGGCGCGGGCCGTGCCCTGCAACAGATCAAGGAAAAAAACTACCAGGCCAAGTACCGGGGCCAGGGCAAAAAGATATTCCTCATCGGCATCGATTTCAGCCCCGAGGAAAAGAATATCAGCGGCTTCGAGTGGGAGGAGGTGGCATAACGGCCCGTTGGCCTTGCCTTCGCCGCTTTTTGCAACGGGCTGCCAGGCCAAGCGATATTTTCATCGCCAACTGTTTCCTCCTGCCGAGATATTTCTGACGGCCATCCGCAGAGGCCGTTACGAGTTTTTCAATCCCCTCTTCCCGGCATCATTGCACCACCCCGTTTTATTGCATTCTGCAATACAGGCATCCGTGACCCAGCCCCAATCTGTGTTTCTATAACCACTTGTTTTAAAAGACAAAAAGCAAAATACCACGTTGTGGCACGTGGCTTGCTCCTTGCCATGGCGGATCGTCCATGGGGGCGGTCCTTTGGATTGTTTCACCAGAAGCCAAAAGGAGCAGACCATGTTGAAGAAAGGAAGAATTACGGTTCTGGCCGTGGGGATGCTGGCCGCGGCGGTCCCGGTTTTCGCGGCCTCCGTGGACACGGACCGGGAGATCGAGCTGCTGAAGGAACGGCTTTCCGCCCTGGAGGAGGGCCGGCCGGCGGGAAAATCGGCCTTTGACCTCAACTCGAAGGCGCTGAAGCTCTACGGCCAGATGCGGGTCAGTGTTGACAGCCATTCCGGCGACTGGAAGAGCGGTTCCGACGGCACCTCCATCGTCAGCAATGCCTCCCGCATCGGGGCCAAGGGCAGCTACGAAAGCGGCCTGGGCGACAGTTCGGTCATCTATCAGGCCGAGCTGCGTTACGAGACCACCGATTCGGTCAACGGCACCGCCGGCAAGCAGGTGGAGTTCCGCGAGGGCTACGGCGGCCTTGCCAGCCCCACCTGGGGCAGGCTCCGTCTCGGCCGCCTGAGCACCGCCTACAAGACCACCCTGACCAAGATCGACCCCTGGAACGACAACGCCCCGCAGTCGCGTTCCGGCGGCCGCCAGGGTTCATCTGAGCTGCACTCGAGCTATTTCAACAACGCGGTGGACTACCTTTCCCCCAAGGTGCTGGGCGGCCTGCGGGCCTCGGTGTGGTACGCGAGCGAGTTCGACAACGACGCAAACCCCCTCCACAACACCGGCACCCTGAAGAACTACACCGGCGGCTCGGCTGCCGGGGCCGGGCTCAAGTACAGCCGCGGCCCGCTCTTCATCGGCGCCGATTACATCGACATCGACTCGGACAACATCACCAAGACCGGGCTTGTGAACGACAGCGGCTGGCAGGTGGCCGGGCGTTACCGGATCGCGGCCCTCTCGGTCGCGGCCATGTACGAGGACGTAAAAGACCTGGGCCTGGGCCGCAACGCCTATGTCAACGCCATCTACAAACTGGGCCCGGCCCGTTTCATCGCCGCCTACGGCACCAACCGCGACGCCGAGGTTTACAAGAACGACAAGTATTACAACTACAGCCTCGGGGTGAAGTACGCCCTCAAGCGCAAATCCGAGCTGTTCATCGCCTGGAACAGCCGCAACAACGACACCAAGGGCACCGACGAGGACACCCTGACCGTGGGGATCAACGCCAAGTTCGGGTATTGATGCCCCCGGCGCCTCAACCCAAAAACAAAGAGGAAACACACCATGAAAAGGATGAAAAAAATCGCCCTCCTTGCGGCCGGGGCCATGCTCCTTGCCGCCCAGTCCCAAGCCTCCGGGCTGGTCAAGGCAAATTGCGCCGGATGCCACAAGAGCGACGGCCGGACCATCTGGGGCACCATCGTCCCCGGCAGCCAGACCGGCTCATCCCTTGCCGTCTCCACCGGCAGCAAGGTCTGGAAGGTGGTCTATGACGACAACAGCGAGCTCGACAACTTTCTTTCCGCCCGCGACCTGCGCGACGACAAGGCGGTGGCGGTGGAGTTCAGCCGCCGGGGGCCGGGCCGGGTCTATGCCGAGGAGATAAGCTACAAGCCCGGCTACCATTTCCACACCCTCGACAACATCGTCACCATGGCCGAGGTGAGCAAGGTCCTCGAGAAGAGCCCCGAAGAGGGCCATTACATGATCGTTGACGCCCGCGGCATCGACAACTTCATCGAGGGCCACCTCCCCAACGCGGTCAACATCCCCTACTACCGCCTGCTCGAGTTCAAGGACCGCCTGCCAAAGGACAAAACCACCAGGGTCATCGCCTATTGCCGGGGCTTCACCTGAGGCATGAGCCCCCATTTCACCCGGGTGGTGAAAGAGGTTTACGGATACGAAAACGCCCATTACATGGTCGCGGGCCACAAGTCGTGG
This sequence comes from Desulfobacterales bacterium, assembly GCA_026993265.1. Classification (GTDB taxonomy): domain Bacteria; phylum Desulfobacterota; class Desulfobulbia; order Desulfobulbales; family JAJRZW01; genus JAJRZW01. The sequence goes on along the minus strand of JALWTY010000178.1, from coordinate 3,804 downwards.
CAGCACGGGATCAACGCCTACTATACCGAGCCCGAGTTCCTGAAGATGGCCATCGACACCAATATGGCCCACATCCTGGTCGACCTGCGGGACCCGGCCACGGCAAGGCGCGAGCATATCCCCGGCGCGGTCAACTTCCCGGCCGCGGGCAGGCTCGTCCAGGCGGCAAAGGAGTTCAACGCCACCCTGTCGAAGAAGCTGCGCAAGAAGGCCAGGATCATCTACTACGGCGACGATCCCGGGCTCGTGGAACGGTTCCACCGCACCATGCGGGCCAATTACGTGGAGAACGGCTATATCCTGAACGGCGGCATCAAGGCCTGGAAGGCCAGGGGATACCCCACCGCTACGGGCCCGATGCGCAGGAAGGTCGAGTACAAGGGCAAGACCACCCTGCCCGGGGAGATGTCGATCAGGGAGTTCAGGAAACTCGTCAGCGGGCCGCACCCGGGGGTGGTGATCCTCGACGTTCGCAGCCCCGGTGAATGGCTGAAGACCGGGATCGTGCCCGGGGCCATGACCATCCCCCTCGACACCATGAACCGCCGCTGGCAGGAGGTCCCGCGCGACCGCGATGTCGTGGTCCACTGCGCCGCCGGCAACCGGGCCCTGCAGGCCTGGCGCCTGCTCACCGACAAGGGATACACCAGGGTCCGCTGGGTGAACGGCAAGCTCAACAAGTGGAGCAAGGGAATAGTAAAGAAGGGCCTGCTCAAGCGGGGGGATTGACAACCCTTGAATCCGTGAGCGTTCGAGAGCGGGCCAGATGCAAGGAGGCAATGATGTTGATTATAGTTTGCTATATCAACGAGTTGCCGACACAGCAGATGGCCCGCTATCGGACGCCCCGAAGGGCGGCGGGGTGGATTTTCGCTAAGGGAATTTTATTAACAGGCTTTTGTTTCAAAGAGATGGCTCATTGAAACCTGCGAAGCCGTCACGGATTAAAGAAAAAACAGGTGTCCGGCCGTCCTACCCCCTCCCCGGCCGGCCACTGTTTTCCCGGCGGGCGGGCCGTCATGGCCCGCCCGTTCTTGCATTTTGCAATATTTCATGTTGTAATCCCTGTAATGAAAAAACTCTGCCGCCACGCTGCCGTCCTTATTTGCTTCCTTGTCCTCTGCCCCCGGCAGGGGGCGGCCGGGCTCGTCTTCAGCACCCACCCCTTTTCCAACCCGGCGGCCATCCACAACCGTTTCGCCCCGCTCATCGCCTATCTATCCCGCCGCTGCGGCGAGGAGATAGACCTGCGGGTCGCGGCCAACTATATCTCCCATGTCCGGGCCATCGGCACCGGCGCGGCCGACCTGGGCTTTGCCGGGCCCTCGCCGTACGTGCGGGCCAGGGACAAGTACGGCCACATCACCCTCCTGGCCCGGTTCAAGCTCAGCGACGACATCAACGACAAGATGGTCATCATCACCCGGCGCGACTCAGGGATAAAGACCCTTGCCGATCTCAGGGGCAAGAGTTTCGCCTTTGGCGACCATCAGTCGTTCGGCAGCCATTTCATGCCCCGCTGGCTCCTCGACAAGAACGGGGTCCCGCTCCACGCGCTCAAGGCCTACGACTTTGTCAAAAGCCATGACAACGTGGTCCTCTCGGTCCTGCACCGGGACTTCACCGCCGGCGGGGTGCGGCTCGACGTCTTCAGGAAATACGCCTCCCGGCCCTTGCGGATCCTGGCCGGGCCGTTCGCCATCCCGCCGCACGTCATCGTCTGCCGCAGCGACCTCGACCCCGGCCTGCGGCGCAAGCTCCGCGCCGCCCTCCTTGGTCTCGACGACCCCGAACTCCTCCGCCGCATCGATCCCGAGCTGGTCGGCTTTGTCCCGGTCGATGACCGTGATTTCGACCAGGCCCGCCGGATCATGGCCTTTATCGAGTCGCGATGAGCCGCCCCCTGCGCCGCATATTCACCCGCCGCCTGAACCTCCTGGCGATCATCGCCGCGGTCCTGCTCGGGGCCTTCCTGGTCAAGGGACAGCGGATGATCCTCCTGGCCGACCTCAAGGACAAGGGCGAAAGCAGCGCCCGGATCCTGGCCGCGGTCACCCTTGACGCGGCCATGGTCCACGACTACGCCACCATCGAGCGCTACGTCGCCGACATCATCCGCGACCCGACCATCAGCTTCATCGAGATCCGGCGGTCCGACAACGAGCTCCTCGCCCGGGCCGGCAGCCGCGCCGCGGCCGGGGCCAGGCCGCTTCTGGTGCGCCAGCCCATCACCCTGGGGACGAGCGAGTTCGGGGTCATCACCATCGCCCTTTCCACCCGCCGGGTGAACGCCCTGTCCCGCAACCTCTTCATCAGCGCCATTTTCGCGGTGATATTTTTCCATTTCCTGGTCCTGCACCTAAGCGGCCTGGCCCTGAAAAAGGCGGTTATCGAGCCCCTGGGGATGCTCTCCCGGGCCATGGAGAGGTTCCGCCCCGGCCAGCCGCCGGAACCGGTGGCGGTGGAGGAGCCGGAGGAGATCGCGGCCCTGGCCCGCTCCTTCACCGAAATGGCCGCGACCATCCGCGACAACTTCGACGCCATCAAGCAACAGCGGGAAGAGCTGCGGCTGGAACAGAACAAGCTCGCCACCATCGTCGACAGCACCGCGGACGGGCTCTTTGTCACCGACACCCGGGGGGTGATCCTCACCTTCAACCGTTCCGCAAGCGAGATAACCGGCTACAGCGAGGAAGAGGCCATCGGCACGAGGTGCGCCGACCTCTTCAAGACCACCCTGTGCAAGGACGCCTGCGCCCTGCACAACGCCGGCGAGACCGTGCGCAACCGCGAGACCACCCTCGAGGCCAAAGACGGCCGCCTGCTCACGGTCTCGGTGAGCTCGGCCCTGATCTTCGACCGCGGCGGCGAGGCAGTGGGCGGGGTCCAGACCTTCCGTGACATCACCCTTGAGAAAAAACGCCAGGAGATGTACTGCCACACCGAGAAACTGGCTGCCATCGGCCAGTTGGCCGCCGGGGTGGCCCACGAGATCAACAACCCCCTGTCGAACATCATCGGCTACGCCCGGATGATCCGGCCGGAAAAGGGGCCGGAGGAGACGGCGAGGAGGGTGGAGGTGATCGTCGAGCAGGCCGGCAAGTGCAGCGAGATCGTCCGCGGCCTCCTCGACTTCTCCCGCAGTTCCGGGGCCGAGCCGAGCCTGTTTGAGATCGCGCCCCTGATCGCCCGGGTCGTCGACATGGTGGGCTACCAGGCCGAAAAACAGGGGACAACGATTCACTTCACCCCGGCCCCCGGTCTCACCGTCTTTGCCGACCCGGGCAAGATCGAGCAGGTGGTCTTCAACCTGCTGATAAACGCCCTCCAGACCGGGCCCCCAGCCGCGAATATATGGGTGGAGACCGGCCTGGCCGGGAAAAACACCTGGTTTTCGGTGGCCGACGACGGTCCCGGCATCGCCCCGGCCCTGCGCCAGAAGGTGTTCGACCCCTTCTTCTCCACCAAGCCGGTGGGCCGGGGCACCGGCCTGGGGCTTTCCATCTGCGCCGGGATCGTCGCCGACGCCGACGGCTCCATCGACCTCGAGGAACGCGCCGGCGGCGGCGCGGTCTTTACCGTGTTCCTCCCCAGCCGGGGCCCGGAGGATGGGTCATGAATTTGAGGCTCCCCACAAAAATACAACGGATCTTTGACGGGTTGAAAATATGCGAAAAAAGGACCTTACCCCCGGAGATTCATATCTTGTCATGAAATTGGCTGTGCCCATCGCGGCGTAAGCCGCTGTAACAGTCCCCTTCCGCTTTTCCCTGCCCTTCTGCCGCAGCCGGAGCGACGCAGGAG
>JALWTY010000177.1 GCA_026993265.1 Desulfobacterales bacterium | reverse complement strand
CTATTTTTGAGTGGTTTCCGGGGCCCGGCCGTGGCCCGCGCGTACTTCAAAAACTCAAAGTTGCATGTGAGCAGGAGCAGCCATGAACACCACGGAAGCGCTGAACCAGGCCTTGAAAGACCTGCAAAGGAGCTCGCAGGACATCGAGGCCTGCACCCTCTTCTCGGAAGACGGTCTGGTCATCGCCAGTTCCCTGCCGCCGGACATGGACGAGGACCACATCTCGGCCATCGGCTCGGCCATACTCTCGTTCGCCACCAAGGCGGCCAACGAACTCAAGCGGGGCGGGCTCGAGCAGTTTCTCATCAAGGGAGACAACGGTTACGCCATCACCATGCAGGCGACCGGCTACTCGGCCCTGACCGCCATCACCCGCAAGGAGGCCAAGCTCGGCCTCATCTTCCTGGACATGAAACGGGCCGTGGAAAAGATAAAGGGAATCCTGGCCGTCTAAACACTTCTCCACAGGTGAACACCGATGATTACCTTGTTCGAGGACAGCGATCACAAGAACATATTCTATTCCGACCTCTCGGTCGGGACCATGGTTCAGGCCAACCAGCACCTGATAGTGCACAACTCCACCGGCATGCTGCTCGACCCCGGCGGCCACAAGGTGTACACCAACCTGTTCGCCAGGCTGTCCAAGGCCATGCCCATAAACGGCCTCAAGCACCTGTTCTTCTCCCACCAGGATCCGGACATCATCGCCGCGGCCAACGGCTGGCTGATGATAACCGACGCCCAGGCCTACCTCTCGGCCATCTGGATGCGTTTCATCCCCCATTTCGGGGTGGACGACCTGGTCGTCCGCAAGATAACCGCCATCCCGGACGAGGGCATGACCGTTGACGTGGGCGGGGCCCCGGTCAAGATCATCCCGGCCCACTTCCTCCACTCGGCCGGCAACTTCCAGGTGTACGACCCGACCGCGAAGATCCTCTACAGCGGCGACCTCGGCGCCTCCCTGGGACAGGACTACGACATCGTCGAGGACTTCGACGCCCACCTCCAGTACATGGAAGGGTTTCACCGGCGTTACATCCCCTGCAACAAGGCCCTCAGGATGTGGGTGAACACCGCGAGACAGCTCGACATCGACATCATCGCCCCCCAGCACGGGGCCATGCTCAAGGGCGAGGCGGTGGGCCGTTTCCTCGACTGGCTGGAGGGGCTCGAATGCGGCATCGACCTGATGGGCGAGTCCTTCCCCATCCCCTGAGGTTTCGCCATCCCTGACCGGCGCAAGAGACAGCCTTGACCACGATCTCGACCATAGCCAGCCACCAGGGCGGAAGCGGCAAGACCACCACCGCCATAAACCTGGGTGTCAGTCTGACTGAAAAAGGGCGCAGGGTCCTGCTCCTCGACGGCGATCCCCAGGGCGGACTGACCGCCACGGCCGCTCCCGGCCGCCGCGGCGCCCCCGGCCTGCTGGACATCGTCCGGGGCCGGGTGGAGCCGGTCATGGCCGTGGGCCCGACAACGCGGGAACGGCTGGCGCTCCTCACCAGCGGAGTGCGCAACGCGGACGACGCCGCCATCCTCGAACGTTTCGTCTCCTCCGGCGGGCTGCCGGAACTGCTGCGCAATGCGGCCACCGGTTTCGACCACCTGGTCATCGACGCCCCTGCCGGAACCGCCCCCCTGACCAGGGCATACCTGTCCGCAAGCCACGGGGTGGTCGCAACGGTCGCCTGCAGCGGCCCCGGCCTCGACACCCTGCCCATCTTCCTGGAACTGGTCTCCTCGGTCAGGAAGACCGCCAATCCCATGCTCAAGCTCCGCGGGTTCCTCCTCTTCGTCCGTCCGGCTGACAAGGAGGGCCTGCGCCGCGCCCGGCGTTTCAAGGAAAGCCTGGAGGAATCCTCGCCGTACCGCGCCTGGCTGCAGCGGTTCAAGCCCCCCTTGCTGAAATCCCCGGAGGACGGCGAAAGCGGCCCTTTGCGGCTGAACGGGCTGCTGGACGGCGAACAGGCCCCCCTCGGGGCCAGGCGCCGCATCGAGGTGGAAGGCAACTACCGGGAAGAAAGGCTGGAGAACATCCTCTGGCGCCTCTGCGCCCGAACCGGCCTGCGGGCCGCCCTGCTGGTGGACGGCCGCGGCCTGCCCCTTGCCATATACAACCTGGAGATGGGCCGGAGCGGGTACGCGGCCGTGACCGCGGTCCTGGCCGAGACCCTGGAGACCACCGGCAACGTCCTGCGCCACTCCCGTCCCAGCCACCTCACCGTCGACCTGCGGGATGACGAACGCCTGCACCTCTACCGCTTCGCCGCCTACGACACCCACTACCACCTGGTGGCGGTGGGGCCGCCATGCGTCACCCCGGAAGAGGTCTTCCAGGACTACGCCAGGGCATTGATCCGGGAGATGTGAGTCAGGATACAGGGGACAGGAAACAGGAGACAGTAACAGGGGCAAACCGGCGGCCTCACAGACTTTGCGGCTGCTTGCCGCCTCAAGCCCCGTCTCCGCCGCGGACCGGCCAGCGGCAGTCGTAGCCGCTCGAGTCGAGCAGGACCTGGGCGGCCAGGCGGCGGCCCGGGTTTATCACCAGGGGGGCCATGAGGTTGGCGGTGACCTCGCCCCGGCCGCCGGGGGGGATGGAGAGGATGACCAGGGTGTCGAGCCCGGCCGGGTCGCCGGCCTCGAGGGCCTCGAGCACCGCCGGTTTGAGCACGGGCCGGTAATCGCTCAGAATGTAGGCGGGATCGATGACCACGAAGGCCAGGTCAGCGATCTCCACCGACTGGAACCACATGAGCGGGGAGCGCTCGCTGTGGCGCTTGAGGAAGAAACGCCGCGCCTCCGGGAAACCAAGGACCGGCGAGACCATGCTTATCACCGCATCGCGGTCCACCTCGACCCGGCCGAAACGGCTGGTCTCGACCACCATTAACGTCTTACCGGCCGGGCCGGGAGAGCCGTTTTCCACCGCCACCGATACCGCTGTCTGGCTCATCTTTCACCTCGCGTGTCATCTTCGGTTTGCCTGAATCGGGTCAGGCCGCGCGCGTTGCCGCAGCCTCACGAATTCAGGTGTCGTCCTTGTCCCGGTCCGCGATCAGGCCGCCGATGGCGTCGAGATCGGCAGGGGCCCCGGCCGCGGCCTGGACGTTGGCCTCGCTGATCATGTCGAAGACCTCTTCCCGGTGGATCTCGACCTCGGGCGGGGCGTCCACCCCGAGCCTGACCCGTCCGCCCTCGATCTCGAGGACTCTCACCCGGATACGGCCGCCGATAACCAGGCTCTCGCCGGGTTTGCGCGACAGAATCAGCAATTTCGCCTCCCTTTCTGAAGATGACACGCTGCTGGTGTCAACCTATCAGCAAAGGGAGCGCCGCTCAAGTCTTTTGCCCGGATACCGCGCCGCCGTTTCCGGCCCGCGGCCATCCGGAACTATCTCAGAAAATCAACCAGGCTCATCTGCATGGTCCTAGCGGCCGCGGCAAGGGCGGCCTGATAGGCCACCTCCTTGGCCTTGAGGTCCATGATCGCCTTGGTTATGTCCGTATCCTGTTTTTCGGACAGGGTCTCCCGCATGGTCACCTCGATATCGGCGAAGATCGAGGTCTGGATGTCGATGCGGTTGGAGCGGGCCCCGAAGTCGGAGACCTGCGAGGTTATCGAGTCCTGCAGGGTCTCGAGCTGTCCGAGGGCCTGGCTGATGGCGTCCACCTGCATGCGGTCGAAGTCTATGCCCACCCGCTCGAGGAAGTTGCCGCTCTCGTCAGCAAGAACGATGCTGTAACGCTCATCGTCGTCAACCCCGATGTTCAGGCGGCCATCCTCGTCCCAGGAGGCGGTGACGCCGGGGATGCCGTTTATCCGCTCGGCCACGTCGGCAAAGGTGTCGTGTTCGATGTCCACCTCGATGGCCACCGAAACCTGCCGGGCCGGGCTGTACTCGCGGTCGGTCACCGTCACCCGGAAGGTGCCGTCGCGGAACTGCTCGTCTTCCGCCACCCCGACGTTGGCCTCGGCAAGGGTGATGGATGTATCGCTCACCTGTACCCCGCCTGTGACCGCGCGGAAGTTTTCCCCTCTGAGTGCATCCTCGAACCTCTTCAGGGCGGAGAAAACGCCGGTATCGAGAATGGCGTCCTTGCCGTTCTTGCTCACCTCAATGGTGGAGCGGGGGCCGATGCGGACCGCAAAATCGTTCTCCCGGTCGCCGTTGTAGCGGACTTGGTCCTCTTCCCGGATGATGCTCTTCACCTGGAGGAAACCGTCGCCCGCGGCATCGTCCGGCTCGCCGGTGACCGCGCTGCCGCCGTCGAGGCCGATGGCGGCGAGAACGGTGTCGTCCGTGGGGTTGTTGGGGCTGGAAATGTTGATGGGCGAGGCCGAGGCAAAGG
>JALWTY010000176.1 GCA_026993265.1 Desulfobacterales bacterium | reverse complement strand
CTTTCAGGGGGCGGGCCGGGTGAGATCGTTACCAGCCCGTTGAAAAACTACTGCGCTTGACGATGCTCAAGTCAAAATCCGGCTCAAAATGCTCATTTACTCCATGTAAACTGCGCTTTTTCGCCGGATTTTTCCTGGCCTCGTCTGCGCTCGCGCTCGTTTTCAACGGACTGTTACGGTTCGCCGGTAGGTGTCTTTACGGCGCATGAGCCGTCACGGGTTCATGTGCTTTTTCTCCAGGCGGCGCACCAGGTTGACGACCGCGTCGCGGATGGCTCTCTCCGACGCCTCGCCCACGTCGCGGCCGTACCCGACCCCGCTTGCCGGGACGTACTCCAGGGTGGTGGTGTCCACCAGGCGGATCTGCACCCCGACCCTGGTGCGGCCGCCGCGGTTGCGGCCGGTGGGGCCGATCCTTTCCCCGCCCTGGGAAAAATCGTAGACCTCGCCGTAGATCACCTTCGCGGCCCCGAGCAACTGGCCGATCTTGACCGCGGTATCCTGCGCCACCATGCCGGCGCTGCTCATCCACTGCCGCTTGAGCACGTCCTTGATGACGTTCCCCTTGTCCTCGACGAAACGGAAACGGTTGGTGTCGTACAGGGCGTCCACCACCCGGTTGTGGATGCCGAGACCTACGTCCTTGGCAAGGAGATGGGGATAGCGTTCCGCGGCCCGCTGCGATAGCCCTAACGGCAGCACCGCCACCACCGTCTTCTTGCCGTGGTACTCCGGTATCTCCTGCCCGGTTTCGTTCGCGACCTGCCCGTACCCGGCCTGTTCGTCCCCGTAGGTGACCGCGCAGGCGCTTACGGCAAGGGACAGCATGACGATCATCACTGTTGCGCGTATCTTCATGGTTTTTCCCTCATTTTGGCGGCGATCTCCTGCACGGCCCGGTGCACCGCCTCCTGCACCATCCGGCCGGTGGAGGTGGCATCGAAGGCGATCTTGTCGTTGCGGACCTCGAAGAAGGCCCCGGCCGCCTTGGTGACCGCCTTGGCCGTGCCCGTGGCCCTTATTTCAGGCCGTCCCCTTATCCGCACCCCCACTTCGACCGTGGTCCTGACCGTGGTTCTGGCCCCGCCGAAGAGCCCGAGGACGCCGCGCAGCCGCGACACCCTTACCTTGGTGACCGCGGCCACGGCCTCGGCCAGGGCCTCTTTCCCCGTTCGCTTGCCGCCGAGTTCCCGGATCCGCGCGCCGATTTCGGCCTTCTCCTCGATGGGAACGAACAGGCCGGTGTCGTAAAGCTCCTGGGCAACCAGGTTGGTGATCCCCTGGATGACCAGGAGGTCGTCGAAACGTTTGTCCCCGCTTCTGTTCTCCGCGGGCGCAACCTTCAGCGGCACGGGAGCCGCGGCCGCGGCCGCGGCAAGGAACACGGCCGAGGCCGCGGCGAGGATGATGACGATGGCACGCATGGACTCAGAACATCATCGCCGATCCGAGATAGACCTCGGTGGCGGATACGTCATTGTAGCGGAACTGGTGGTTGAGACCGATGCTGAGGGTCCAGGTGTCACTCAGGTCGCTGCGGTAGGTGATCCCGGCGTCGTAAAGGTTGTCGTCCTTGTAGGGGGTGTCGTAGTCGCTGAAGTCGTTGGTCCATGTGAGGTTTATCCCCACCGCCTGGGTGGCTCCGATCCGCATCGCGCTCACGATGCCGAGCTTCATGGTGTCAAAGGTGCGGTCGCCCTCGGAGTTGTCGCGGTGCTCCTGCACGCTTGCGGCGATGGTGTTGGCCAGGCCCGCCACCTTCCAGGTGAGCGAGGCCCCGACCCCGGCTCCGTGGGTGGAGATTTCGTTGCTGCCGCCGCCGTCATAGTCGATGCTGGTGTTCAGGTAGTCCACATAGACGGTGTAGCGGCTGGAAAGGGAGTCGGACAGATCCGTGCCGTACTGGCCGAAGAGCACGCTTCCGATCCGGTCGGCCGCGAGGACGTCGTCGATGTCGATGTGGGAGTAGGGGAGGAGCAGGCCCACGGTGACCTGGTCGAGGTCCCAGGCAAGACCGACCGTGGCCCCGGCGAGGTAGCCGTTGTCGGAGGATGCGTCCAGGTACGAGTAACGCACCGAGCCGCCTATGGCCCGGGGCATGCCCTCCTGCCTCCGGGCTTCCCGCCTTCTGGCCTGCGCCGCCGTGGTGACCTGCGGGAGGACGAGATCGGTGAACACGGTGGTGGACGTGGCCTGGGCCGCGCCTGAGGTGTCCTTGCTGCTGATGACTATCTCGTCCGGGGAGATGCCGAGGGCCTCGGCAAAGGCCTTGACCACGCCGCTTTTGTCGTTGGCGGCCCAGGAGGTCTTGCCGCCGAGGTTGCCCGCGCCGAAGAGGATGCTCTTGCTGCCGTCGGCATTGGTGAACCAGTCCACGGTCTGGCCGTTCAGGGTGGTTATGCCGCTCGGGGTGGCTATATAGGTGTCGTAGAAGTTGTTTAGGTCCGTCACCGTGTTGGCGGTATAGGCCAGGCAGAGCGAGGGCATGGCCGAGATTAAGATGATTGCCGCCACCAGCGCGGCACGGCCGAACCGTGGCACGGATGTCTTGCCGTTTTCTCCGTTGATTTTCATTATTGCCGTCCTCCTGTGTTAATCGCTTCCTGTGGGATTCCCTTGCTTTCCCGGCGAAGATGATATTATCCCGCCGCCGTCTTGACAAGAGCTGAATTCGTGACGGCTCCGGGGGGCCGAAGGCGTATCCAGTGGTATCGGCGCGGTTCCATTCGCTTTGCCGTCCGGGTGGCGGTATATCCGCGCCGTCACCCCCCTGTCCCCTGCCTCCTTATATGGATATCGAAACGGTGCGCCGGGCCGCGCAGGGAGAAATCCGGGGCCTGACCCGCGAGCGGCGGGGCGTTTTTCGGCCTCTTGATTGCCACCCGGCTTTTTGCCGCGGCCATGGCCGCGGCGAGGAGCTCATCGTCCCGGCTCTCGCCGCACAGCGCCCGCAGGAACTCCATCTCCTTTGCGCTCCTGGCGGTTTTCTTCTTTTCCGGGTACATGGGATCGAGGTAAACCGTGTCCGGCCGCGCTTCTTCCGCGATCCCCGCCATCACCGCGACGCTGTCTTGCCCGACGAGGGTGATCCTGGCCGCGGCCGCGGCCGTTTCCGGGCAGCGGCCCGCCTTCCTTAGGGCGTCTTCGAGCAGGGCCGCGAGCAGCGGGTTCTCCTCGCACATGGTGACCCGGCATCCGTGGGCGGCGAGGATGAACCCGTCGCGGCCCAGTCCCCCGGTGGCGTCGAGCACCACGGGGGCGAACCCCGGTTTGCGGCCCACGGCCCGGAGCAGGGGCTCGTTCTTCCAGCTCTCCCCCATGCGGCGGCGCATTCTCGGGGTGGTGAAGTCTATCCGCAGCCTGGTCCCGCCGGCCGCCACGATGGCGCCCTCCTCTATCCTGAACCCGTTCTCTTCCAATTCGGTCCCTGTGCTGGTATATTGGGCGTTTTCCGTTTGCCCGATTCCTGTTTCCGGTTTTCTGATCATGAGCGCAAAGACGAAAGAACCCCGGGTGGTGGCCATCATCCCGGCAAGGTATCATTCCAACCGTTTCGAGGGCAAGCCCCTGGCCGAGATTTGCGGCAAACCCATGATCCGGCACGTTTACGAACGGGCCATGGCCGTGCCCATGCTCTCCCGGGTGGCGGTGGCCACCGATGACGAGCGCATCGCCGAATGTGTCCGTTCCTTTGGCGGCGAGGTGGTGATGACCCGGCCCGACCACGTCTCCGGCACCGATCGTCTCGCCGAGGCCGCGACCATCATGGGAATCGACGAGCACGACGTGGTGGTCAACATCCAGGGCGACCAGCCGCTCTTCGACCAGGCGGTGGTGGAGCAGGTGGCCAGGCCGCTCCTCGAGGATCCGGCCCTGCCCTTGAGCACCCTGATCTACAAGATCGTCCGCGAGGAGGAGATAAACGATCCCAACCACGTGAAGACCGTGTTCGATGTCAACGGCATGGCCCTCTACTTCTCCCGCTCGCCCATCCCCCACCAGCGGAACCCCGAGGACGTGGAAAAGCCCACCTATTACAAGCACCTGGGTTTCTACGCCTACCGCAAGGGGTTTCTCCTGACCTTCGTCGGCCTGCCCGAGGGGGAGTGGGAGCGGTTCGAAAAACTCGAACAGCTCCGGGCGCTCGAGTTCGGGTACCGGATAAAGGTGGTCCTGACCGGGCACGATTCCGTCGAGGTGGACACTCCGAAGGACCTGGAGCGGGTGGAGGAGATGATCCTGCGCGCCGGGAACGGGAGGGGATAAGCGGACGGCGGCCCGGGCGAGGTTGCGCCGGTTTGGCGGCATCAGCCTTGATGGACTCGTAACAACGGGTCCATCATCCGCCGCAGGACGCGGCGGCGAAATTGCGCTGTTTGAAAAACTGCGTAATTTCGAGAGGAAAGCCGAAGCTACGCTTTGGCTTT
>JALWTY010000175.1:35695-54808 GCA_026993265.1 Desulfobacterales bacterium | reverse complement strand
CTCCTGTCCCCTGTCCCCTGTCTTCTGATATTGACATCCCCCTGCCATAGTTGTATTTTCACAAGTCCTTTAAAATCTGGGCTTTCGGCCTGATCCGCGGGACGGCGGTTCTCGTCTTCCGTCCTCCCGGTCAACGATTTCCGCCAAGGAGCAGTCATGTGCAGACTGGCATTGAAAACCGCTGATGAGTCCTTCTCCCCCTACTCGGTTCTCGAGGCCATGGAGGCGATGAAGGAAGGCTACGACGGCAGCGGACTCGGGCTCTTGTGCCGCGGGCTCTCGTTCTCCGGCTTTGACTACGATCCGTCCATGCCGGTGCTTTCGGGAATCGCGGAGAGCGAGGCCGCCTGCGAGCGGCTCGACGCCATCATGCAGGCCCGGGGCTACGGGCTCAAGTACGAGCACGACTTCAATATCGCCCGCGGCCGCTACGACATACCCTCCCGTCACCGTTACCTGGTGCGGGTCTACGCCATGCCCGAACGGGTGGCCAAAATGGATGAAGCGGAGCGGGAGGAGGAGTTCCTCGCCACCCGCCTCGCCCTGCGGCGCGACGGCGAGGAGCACGGCGGCGACCTGGTCGCCTTCTCCTTCTGGCCGGACGTGGCGATGATAAAGGAAGTGGGCTGGCCGCTCGAGGTGGGCCGCCACCTCGGTCTCGACGACGGCCGCATCACCGCCCGGGTGGTCATGGCCCAGGGCCGGCAGAACACCAACTGGGGCATCAACCTCTACGCCTGCCACCCCTTCTTCCTCCAGGGGATCAGCACCATGACCAACGGCGAGAACACCGCGTTCGTGCCGATCAAGGAGTACCTCTCCGGCCTCGGCCTGCCCGGCTACATCGGCTACGAGTCCGACAGCGAGGTCTTCACCCACATCCTCCACTACACCATCAGGAAACTGGGGCTGCCGCTGGCGGCCTACAAGCATATCATCACCCCGCTAAAGGGCAGCGAGCTGGACCACCACCCCCAGGGCGACTTCCTCAAGGGGCTGCGCACCGCCTGCCGCCGCCTGATCATCGACGGCCCCAACGCGGTCATCGGCACCCTGCCGGACGAGACCTGCCTTTTGGTGATGGATCACAAGAAACTGCGTCCGGCCACCGTGGGCGGCCGCCCGGGGGAATGGGCCTTCGCCTCGGAGATGTGCGGCATCGACACCCTGGTCCCCGGCCGGGACCGCAGCCTCGACTTCATGCCCATGCGCGAAAACATGGTGGTGGTTCCGCCCCACCGCAAGGAGATTGAGATATGGTCGCAATTCGATCCGCTGCCCCAGGACCTGGCAGCCTGAGCGTCGTCGACATGCCGTGGCTGGTCCTCCACCGCGAGGACCGCTGCATGCTCTGCGGCCGCTGCACCGCGGTCTGCCCCACCGGCGCCATCTACCTGAGTTACCAGCGCCGCCGGCTGCCCAAGATCGTCGCGGGCGGGGAAAAGAACGCCAACCGGGTCTTCTGCGGCATCCGCCAGAAGACCGACATCGCCCACCGCTGCATCGGCTGCGGCATGTGCGCCATGGTCTGCCCCAACAGCGCCATCCAGCCCGCGGCCAACGACTCGAACAGCCGCGAGGTCTTTCTCAACACCGTAAACGGCGAGCCCTACAAGCGCGGCGGCCGCAAGAACGACCCCCGGACCATCCTCGACCGCATCGTCTTCGACCGCATCTCCATGCTCACCGACCCGGCCCTGGACGCCGGCCGCCACGAGTTCGAGCTCAACACCGTGCTCGGCCGCATCCTGCCGCCCGAGGAGTACATCCGCCGCAAACGGGCCGGGGAATGGATCCCGCCGACCCGGGAGATCTTCCCCTTCATCATCGGCGGGATGAGTTTCGGGGCCCTGTCGCCCAACATGTGGCTCGGGCTGCTCCAGGGCGTGGCCTACTGCAACGAGGTGCTCGGCATCCCGGTGGTGATGAGCACCGGCGAGGGCGGCTGCCCGCCCTGGGTGCTGAAGAGCCCCTTCCTGAAATACCTCATCATCCAGATCGCCTCCGGCTACTTCGGCTGGGACGAGATCATCCGCGCCATCCCGGAGATGCAGTGCGATCCGGCCGCCATCGAGATCAAGTACGGCCAGGGCGCCAAGCCCGGCGACGGCGGGCTTCTGATGTGGTTCAAGGTCAGCGAGCTCATCGGCCGGCTGCGCGGGGTTCCGGCCGGGGTGGACCTGCCCTCGCCGCCGGTGCACCAGACCCTCTACTCCATCGAGGAGAGCGTGATGAAGATGATCCAGACCATGAGCATGGCCTGGAACTTCCGGGTGCCGGTCTATCCCAAGATCAGCGGCTCCACCTCGGCCAACGCGGTGCTCAACAACATCGTCCGCAACCCGTACGCGGCCGGCCTGTGCATCGACGGCATCGACGGCGGCACCGGCGCGGCCTACAACGTCAGCATGGACGCAACCGGCCACCCCATCGCCTCGAACATCCGCGACTGCTACCTCGACCTGGTCCAGCAGGGCAAACAGAACGAGATCCCGCTCTTTGCCGCCGGCGGCATCGGCAAGACCGGCAACGTCACCCAGAACGGCATGGCGCTCATCATGCTGGGGGCGAGCGGGGTCCAGCTCGGCCGCTACATCATGCAGGCCGCGGCCGGATGCCTCGGCAACGAGCACAACCGCTGCAACGTCTGCAACATAGGCATCTGCCCCCGCGGCATCACCAGCCAGAACCCCAAGATCTACCGCCGCCTCGACCCGGACAAGGTGGCCGAACGGGTGGCCGAGACCTTCATGGCCATCCGCACCGAGATGAAGAAGATCATGGCCCCGCTGGGCCGTTCCCAGAGCCTGCCCATCGGCATGTCCGACGCCCTCGGCATCGAGGACCGCGACGCCGCCGAACGCCTGAAGATCAGGTACATCTGCTGAAACAGAGGAAAGAGCGTTGAACGCCAAAGACAAGACCATCACCCTGAAGGGCCGCGACGACAACGGCGACCGGATCTCCTCCAAGGAGCTGGAGGAGATGATCCAGGCCGCGGCGCGGGAGAGCGGCAAGATAAGGATAGAGGCATTCGGCCAGCACAACATCGGCGGCCGGGTCCGCCGCGAAGGCGGGATCACCTTCACGGTCAGCGGCCCCATCGGCCAGCGCCTGGGCTCCATGGGCCAGCCCGGCACCACCATCATCGCCGAGAACTCGGCCTCGGACGACGTGGGCTACCTCAACATCGGCGCCGACATCATCGTCCGCGGCGACGCCACCAACGGGGTGGCCAACGCCATGGCCCAGGGCCGGATCATGATCGGCGGCTCCATCGGCGCCCGCGGCCTGACCATGACCAAGCTCAACCCGGCCTTCCAGCCGCCCGAGCTCTGGGTCCTGGGCTCGGTGGGCGATTCCTTCGCCGAGTTCAACTGCGGCGGCATCGGCATCGTCTGCGGGGTCGAGCCCAAGAACATGAAGAACGTGCTCGGCTACCGCCCCTGCGTGGGCATGGTCGGCGGCCGCATCTTCTTCCGCGGCGAGACCGACGGCAGCTACGCCAGAAACAACGCCATCCTCCAGGAGCCGGACGACGAAAAATGGCAGTGGCTGATGGAGCGGCTGCCCGGGTTCCTCGCCGCCATCGGCCGGAAAGAGCTACTCGACGCCCTGTCGGTGCGGGAGGAGTGGCAGGTGCTCGAGGCCATCCCCCCGCAGGACCGGGCCCTCTACTTCAGCGGCCCCATGCCAATGAGCGAGTTCAAGGAGAAGATCTGGAACCCCGCCTTCGGGGGCAATGACCCCTTGAGCGACATCGCCCCCGGCCTCGACCGCAGCCCCATCGACGTCATCGTCACCGGCGAGCTGCGGCGGCGGCGGCCCTACTGGGCCAACCAGCCCGCGCCCGCGGACGGCGACGCCGCCTGCCCGGCCGGGCTGCCGGCATCGAGGCGGCTCGAGTTGGCCGCGGGCCAGAAACTGCGGGAGGCCTACAGCCTCGCCCTGGGCTACATCCCGGCCCCGGCCACGGTCTGCGGCATCGTCTGCCAGGACAAGTGCGACGCCGGCCGCAAGGCCGGAGATCCTGTATCCTTCGCGCCCGGAACCATGGGCCGGGTGGTGCGCGACAGCGGCATGCCCGCCTACTGCCCCGCCTCCGGCCACCGGGTGGCGGTGATCGGCGCGGGCCCGGCCGGGATGGCCGCGGCCTGGACCCTGGCCCAGGCCGGAATCAGCGCGAGCCTGTACGAGGCCGGTGACGCCGCCGGCGGGATGATGGCCAGGATCATCCCGGACGACCGTTTGGCAAGGGCGGTGTACGACGCCGAGATGGCCCGTTTCGCCCGCATGCCCAACCTCAGCCTCGAGACCGGCCACGAGGTGCGGGCGGACGAGTTCGCCGAGATGCTCGAGGAGTACGGCATGATCATCGTCGCCACCGGCGCGGGTGAAGAGGTGCCCGCCTTCCTGCCGGAAGACCTGGAACGGGACGACGAGGGCAGGATAAAACTCGACCGGGCCGGCCGCACCTCGAACAGGAAGATAATCCTGGTGGGCGACATCAGCGAATCCGGCCGGGTGGCCTCGGCCATGGGCCAGGGCAGGACCGCGGCCGAGGCGGCCATGGCCGCGCTCACCGGCCAGAAGTGGACCCCGCCCGCGCCCGCCAAGGCTACCGGCAGGAAAACCGCGGTCAGCGGCCAGTGCCGGGGCCACGCCGTCTGCCGCGACTGCCGCATGTGCGAGAACATCTGCCCCCAGGGGGCGATCCGGCGGGAAAAGGACGGCAACGGCGGTTTCGCCTACGTCTCGGACGACAACCTCTGCATCGCCTGCGGCTTCTGCGCCGACATCTGCCCCTGCCAGGTCTGGGTCATGCAGCCGTACGCCTGAAGGGCGGCCGGAAGCCGGAAAGCGGCAAGAAGGGTTATCAGCCCGTTGAAAACGGGGGCCGGCGCAGACCAAGAAAAGAAAAAAGGAGGCAAAAAACTTGACGCGGTCAAGCGTGCGTGATAGTTTCTCGCCATCCTTTCGGGGCCGTTAGCTCAATTGGTAGAGCAACTGACTCTTAATCAGTAGGTTCGGGGTTCGAGACCCTGACGGCCCACCAGAAGACAAAAGGGGTTACGGGTGATTCCGTAACCCCTTTTTCTTTCTCTATCCCTGATGGCCTCGTTGTTACGAGACCATCTTCCCCTGACCGTTCGGCTACATGGTCTCGACGATCACCCGGACGGAACGATTGGCCGGGTCGATTCTGGCGTGGGACTTGAGGGTCTCGATGCTCTCGCGGTCGAGCCGCAACCCCTTTCTCAAAAGAAGGAGCCCGCTGGAGGCGACCACGTCGCGGGCCAGGACCATGCCGTTTCTGAGACGCTCGGCCGGAACCTCGCGCTCCACGAACCCCGCGTGCGGCAGAAGCTCAGCGTAGACCTCCCGGGCCACGGCCGCGACATGTTTCGCCGCCTCGGGATCGAAACGGCTGCCGGAGAGGTCTTTCAGGTTCTTGAGGCTGAGATCGAGGCCGCTGTCGCCCTCGAAATCGCGCACCCGGTGGTCGAGGAAATCGGCGGCCGCGATGATCCGCGCCCCGAGCGGGATGTCGTCTCCCTTCAGGCCGTCCGGAAACCCGGCGCCGTCGTGACGCTCGTGGTGGTGGCGGATGAGGAGCCCGGCGTGGTGCATGGAGACGATGGCCGCCACCGCGGTCTGGCCGATGACCGGGTGGGCCTGGTACTCCCTGCGGCCGGCCTCGTCCAGTTTCTCCGGGGGCACGTCCAGGTTGACGTCGGCGATGCCTATCTTGCCCACGTCGTGGAGCATGGCCCCGACCAGGAGTCTTTCCAGGTCGGTCTTTTTCATCTCCATCCGCTTGCCCGCGGCCACGGCCAGGCGGCTGACGTTCTCGGCGTGGCTGCGCATGCGGCGGTCGCGCAGCTCCATGAGCGCGGCCACCGCCTTGACCGTGCGGCGGAAGTGCTCGCGGAGCCTGCGGTTGAGCTCCCGGGACTCGTCGTACTTGCGCTGCAGCTCGATGGACTGTTCCTGGACCATCTTCTCGAGGTCGCGGTTCCAGCGGGCCAGCTCCTCGTTCTTCCTGCGGATGACCTCATGGAGATGGCGGTTCTCCTCCATGAGCCGGAACCGTTCCACCCCGTCGCGGACCGCGGCCCGCAGGGCCTCGTCGTCCCAGGGCTTGGAGATGTAGCGGCAGGCGCCGCCGCGGTTGATCGCGTCCACCGCGGCCTCGATGTCGGCGTAGCCGGTAAGGACCATGCGCAGGGCATTGGGGACGATCTCGCGGGAGGCGGCGAGGAACTCCACCCCGCTCATCCCCGGCATCCGCTGGTCGGAGACGATCAGGGCGACATCCGGGTTATCCCTCAGGATGGCGAGCCCCTCCTCCCCGCCCGCGGCGGTCATGATCTCGAGGTCGTCGTCTTCGATGAACAGGCGGTTTATCGCCTTCAGTATATTGGCCTCGTCGTCCACGAACAGGACCTTGGCCGTCTGCTCAGCCATCACTTCCCTCCCGGCCGGCCGGACACGAATAGGCCACCATGACCGCCCCCACCGGCCGGCCGCTGTCGTCACATACCCCGCGGGCGGAGAGAACGACGTCGCGCTCCCCTATCCTTGCCATGCGTTCGCCTCCGCCCCCGGCCAGGAGCCCGGCCGCATCCGGCGGCAACACCTGCTCCGCCGGCCGGTTCATCATCTCCCCGGCCCGGCGCGAAAAGAAATTCTCCACCTCCAGGTTGCACTGGACCACGACCCCCTCGGAATCCACCCCGACCACGGCCACCGGCAGGTGATCGAGCAGCTCGTGGGCCCGCTTCAGGACCCGGTTCTGGAACTCGAGCTCGGCCGTGCGCCGCCGCACCTCGTCCTCCAGCCCCTCGTTCAGGCGGCGCAGCTCCTCCACCGTCTCCTCCAGCCGCTCGGTGAGCACCCGGTTGTCCTGCTGCAGGTGCCAGGCCTCGAGCGCCCGGGCCACGGTGTGGCGCAGTTCCTCGTCGTTCCAGGGCTTGGGGATGAACTTGTACACCCTGCCCTCGTTTATCGCCCCGACCACCGCGCCGGTGTCGGCGTAGCCGGAAAGGATGATGCGGATGGTGTCGGGCCAGCGCTCGTACACCCGGCGGAAGAACTCCACCCCGTCCATCCCCTCCATGCGGTAGTCGGCGATGATGAGCTGGAAGCTCTCCCGCTCCAGGGCCTGAATCCCCTCCTCGCCGCTGTGGGCGCTTACTATCTCGTAGCCGTCGTCGAAGAAGAGACGCTCGATGGCGCGGGTGATGTTGCGCTCGTCGTCCACCAGGAGGATGCGGTCAGGAGCGGTCATCTCCATCCTCGTCCTCCCTGACCGGGATCTCCACCGTGAAGGTGGTCCCCTTGCCCACCTCGCTCTCCACCCGGATGTCGCCGCCGTGCTTGTTGGTGACGATGTCGTAGACGATGGCGAGACCGAGCCCGGTGCCGCGGCCCACCTCCTTGGTGGTGAAAAAAGGCTCGAAGATGCGGTCGAGCTGCTCCCGGGGGATGCCGCAGCCGGTGTCGGAGATGGAGACGAAGATGCGCCGCTCCCCCTTTTCGCCCTCGCCGCACCAGCTCCTGATGGTGATGGTCCCCTTCTCCTCGATGGCCTGGGCCGCGTTGACCAGCAGGTTCATGAACACCTGGTTGAGCTGCTGGGCGTGGCACAGGGTGAGCGGAAGCTCGCCGAGCTCCTTTTCCACCGTGGCCTTGTACTTGAGTTCGTTCCAGACGATCTTGAGGGTGCTCTCGATGCACTCGTTGATGTCGGCGGGTTTCTCGCCGCTCTGGTCGATGCGGGAAAAGCTCTTCAGGTTGAGGACAATGTCGCGGACCCGGTCGGTGCCCTCGATGCACTCCCGCACCAGGTCGCCGAGGTCGTCGAGTATGAAGTCTATCTTGAGTTTTTTTCTCAAACCCGAGAGTTCCGGATCATCGCCGGCCCGTTTCTCCACCGCCTCGACGTACTGGCGCAGCCTTTCCGCGTAACGGGCCATGCTGCCGAGGTTGCTGGCGATGAAACCCACCGGGTTGTTGATCTCGTGGGCCACCCCGGCGGCGAGCTGGCCGATGGAGGCCATCTTCTCCTGCTGGAGGAGCTGGGCCTGGGCCTGTTTTATCCTGGCGTTGGCGTCCTCGAGCTCCCTGGTCATCCAGAACTCGTCGGTGACGTCGCGGAAGACCACCACGGTGCCGGGCACGTTGCCGTCGTCCCGCAGGACGTTGACCCGGACCGCGTACACCCGCCCGCGCTCCCGGTCGAGCATGGTCAGGTTGTCGCCCCAGAAATCGCCGTCTTCCAGGCCGTGGGCAGTGACGAACTCCTTCCACTGCCGGCCGATCATCTCCCGGTAGGAGGCCTTCGTCAACCCGGCCAGGGCGCGGTTGCAGCGGACGATGCGGTCGTCGGCGTCGGCCATGAGCACCGGATCGGGGACCGAATCAAGGATGAGCTGCCACTGTTTCTTTATATTCTCGACAAGGGTGTAGTCGTCGGCGAGCTTCTCGTGCCGCCGCTCCCTTTCCGCCTCGAGCCGCTTGCGCTCGCTGATATCGCGGATCACCGCGGTGAACATGGGGGTATCTCCATGGCTCCACATGGCCAGGGTCAGCTCCACCGGAACCGGGGTGCCGTCCGGCCGCACCGCCTCCACCTCCACCGGTTCCGCGCCGATCTCGAGACGGCCCCGGGCCACGGCCCTGGTCAAGGCCTCCGCGTGCCGCTCCCTGACCCCGGGCGGCAGGACGAGCCCGAGCCCCTCCTGCCGCAGCCGGGCCGGGCTCACCCCAAGCACCGTCTCCACCGCCCGGTTGGCCGCGATCACCCGGCCGCCTGCGTCCAGGGTGACAATGGCGTCCGGGACCATCTCCTCGAGCATCCGCAGCCGGTTCCGGGCCTCGCGCATACCCCGCAGGAGCATGGAGCCGGTGACATCGCGGATGATCTCCACCACCGCCACCGAACCGTCCGGGCCCGCCACCGGCGCGGCCATGATCTCGAAGGTGCGCCGCTCGCCGCCGAGTTCCAGCTCCCGCACCGCCTCCTGGACCCGGCCGCTCGCCAGGGCGTCGAGCACCGGGCAGGAGCCGCCCTCCTGCTCGTCGCAGGGGATCTTCTGCCCGGCGATGAGTTCGTAACATTTGCCGCCGCCCCGCACCCCCGCTGCCGGGTTCAGGTAAAGGATCTCGCGATCCGGGCTTATCACCGCCACCGGCAGGGGCAGGGCCTCGACGACCCGGAGGAGATCCATTCCCGTTTTCATGACCAGACCTCAAGCATGGCGTGAAACTCCTTCCTGATGGTTCCGGCCATCCCCTTGAGGGCCGCGGCCCCGATCCCGATGGAGCGCAGGGCCTCCTTGCCCACCGTGTCGCTCTTGGGATCGGTGCTCTTGCCCAGTCCCAGGAGCTTGACCATCTTGTTGGCCACGTGGACCGCATTGACCACCCTGAGCGCAGCCGGATCGCTCTTTTCCGGGTTCAGGCGGGATGGCTCGTGATGGAAACGGATGGCGCGGCCGTACACCTCGGGGAACTGCCATCTGTCGGCGAGGATGCCGCCGATGCGGGCGTGGCTGAAACCGAAGACCTCCTGCTCGACCGCGCTCTGGCGCAGGCCGGAATCGCGCATCTGGCCGATGACCATGACGGTCTCGTCCGGAAGGATGTGGGCCATGACCACCTTGCCGATGTCGTGGAGCAGGCCCGACAGAAAGCCCTTGTCCTGAAGGCCCGCGGGCTTGAGGATCCCGGCCGCGGCCACGGCGCAGGCAAGGGTGTGGCGCCAGAGGCCCTCCAGGTCCATGACCCCGGTGGGGTCGCGCTCGAACAGGGCAAAGGCCGAGATCCCCATGGCCAGGTTGCGCACCGTCTCCATCCCGAGGACGGTGATGGCCCGCTCCACCGTGTCCACCTCGCGGACCAGGCCGTAGTAGGCGGAGTTGGCCACCTTGAGCACCAGGGAGGCCAGGGAGCTGTCCTCGGAGACGATGGCCGCGAGCGAGGCCGCGGTGAGCGACTCCTTGCCCATCTCCGCGTTTATCCGCCCGATGACCGCGGGGAGGGTGGGAAGATCATGCACCCGGCCCACCAGTTCGTGGGCGCCGATATCGACCTTTTTCTCCATGCGCACCAAAACCAGTATTATCTAGCAAAGCCCCAGACCGCCGCCCCCCAGATCCACGGGGAAATGGTATCACAGGCTGCCTCGAAAACTCAAAAAAAGCAGAATAACGGGCAGATTCAACCCGCCCTGCGCCAGCCGCCGCCCTCAAGAAGGTAATGAGGCCGGAAAGCGGCCTTGTATGACATGGCGCCGAGCTCGCGTATAAGGAGCCCCAGATAGACATGGGGGATGCCCCGGTTCAGGGCCAGCCGGTGCAGGTTCAGAATGTTGAAGATACCCGGCCCCCGGCCGGACTCATCCGGGTCAAAGTAGAAGTAGACGCAGTTGATGAACGCCGCGGACATGTCCACCACCGCCACCCCCAGCAGGCGATCGCGGTCCAGATACCGCAGCTCCGCGGACATCCCGAAACTGTTGAGGAAGAAACCGGAATAATAGGAAAGGGGATCGTTGTCGCGCCCCGGGAAACGGGCGGCGAAGAACCGGCCGAGAAGATCGAGGTTTTCCCGGCTGACGGTCAGAGGCGCAAGCTCCACGTCAAGGTCGCGGTTCCTCTTCAGGTTGCGGCGCTGACTTCTTGACATCTCGAGAGGGGAGGAGGCATCGAGCCGGATCGGGATGCAGGCGGAGCATGCGGGGCAGTCCGGCCGGTAGAAGAAATCCCCGTTGCGCCGGAAACCGGCGGCAAGCAGGGCGGCAAATCCGCCGGACGAAAGCGACGACGGCATCCTCGCCTGGATGAAGGCGGCGTCTGCGGCAACCCCGTACGGACAAGGGGCCTTTACCCTGAAAAAGCGGCTGCCGACAGACCAGCCGCAGCCGTTGTCCTTCACCTGCATCTTCTCGTCTCCGGTATCATGCGGGGACGACACGAGCCGCCGGATTCGCGACATACCGATATCGCCGCTTTCTGTCTCCCCCGGCCCTTTCAAATGCGCACGGTTCAGGGGCATCAACAGAAATGTAATGGCAAACCGGCCGAAAAGGGAAGGGGGGAAAAACAAAAAAGCCTGTGATTCGGAAACCGGACCCGGGGCCAGGCACAGGTCAGGACGGCGACCAAACTCCGCAGGGGAGTCCGCAGGCTACGGGGGAGTGTAGCGGAAGCGGAAAACACCCCGGGTCCGGTTTCCGAATCACAGGCAATCGGTCAATTGCTCAATGGCTGCGCGCCGCGGTCTTGCCCGCGCCGGGCGTATGGCGGCCTGCCATGGCCGCAAACAGCATAAACACATTATTGCCAGCCGCGATCATCAGCTCGTGCCAGTCACACAGATCCTGGAGAATGGCCTCCGTGGTCGCCACAAAGGCCTCACCAGGCTCCTCATCATCCCCGGCGCAGGCAATCATGGGCAAGCCGGTTCCACTGCCCAGCTTGCGGCTAAGACGTTCACACACATTACACTTGGCGGCAATCTCCGCGGCGAAGCGCTCTATACTGCCATACAGGGCGGCAAGGGGGGCATCCTCCCCGCAGCCGGCGAGGGCCGCGGCAAAGGGGGCATGGTAGCTCACCGAGTCCATCCGGCCGCCATGCTCGCTGTCCAGCCCGTTGAGCACCACGAAGAAATCACGCAGCCCCAGGGCGGCGAGCCCCAGCTTCATCACCGTGTCCTGGCAATGGAACCTAACCGCCTCCTCGGAGAATATGCTCATCTCGTCCCGGCAGGCCCTGGCGAAGACGATGGCAAGGCCGAGGGAATGAAGGCTGCTTCTCATGCAGGAGACGAATCCATCTCCAAGCTCGCGCAGCCTGGCCATTACCCCAGGGTCCGAAAGAGCGGTGTCTCCGGCCTGCCAGATGGCTATGCCGCGGTAATCCGGATCAGGGACATCGTCGTCAAGCCAGCCGTAACGGCTGATATCGTATAGCCCCCGGTCGTTCAGGGCGTCGAGGATTTCCTTCTCCAGGTACTCGACCAGCTTTGCGCTGGAGACGAACTTTGTTACTCCCATTCAGCTCTCCCTTATGCGCCGCCGGCTCGATCACAAGCAGCTGCGGCAGAATGAAAACACTGGAAGAAATTCTAAACGGGAGAAACAAAAAAATATATAGGGAACACCCTCATTTTTTGCAGCGCCAAACCCCAAAGCCGAACATGATTTTCTCCCGGTTCTTACGGGAAAAAATCACACTCAACGCCACAGGTCCATGTCTATAAGGCCTATTCTGGCAGCATAACGCACCAGCTGGGCCTCCTTTTTCAGCCCCAGCTTCTTCATTATGCTGGTCCTGTGGTTCTCCACTGTCTTCGGGCTGATGAAACAGCGCGCCGCGATCTCGCCCACGTCTATCCCCTCGGCCAGAAGCCGCATTATCTGCTGCTCCCTGCGGGTAAGCAGATCATAGCCGCCGGCCGCGTCGCGGCCGCCGCGGGCGAACTCTTCGGCGAGAACGGAAGAAAGGGTTGGGTCTATGTACTTTTCCCCGGCCGCGACCAAGCGCATGCCCTCGAGCAGCCGCTCGGCGGCCGACTCCTTGGCGAGGTAGGCGTCGGCGCCGGCGCGGAACGACGCGGTGATGTGGTTCATGTCCGTATACATGCTGACCACCATAACCCCGGTTGCGGGCCATCTCTTCTTCACCTCCGCAACCAGTGAGGCGCCGTCCATGCCTGGCATGCTGATGTCGGTTATCACCAGATCCGCCTCGTTCTCGGCAAGCATCTGCAAACACTCCTCCCCGCCACCGGCCTCGGCCGTCACCTCGAAACCGGAGCCGGCCGCGATCACACTCTTGAGACCCTCGCGGAACAGGGGATGGTCGTCAACCAGCATCACCCGGCAGATTACGGCGGCGTTCATTCCGGCACCTCCCTCACGGCCGGAACCACGGCCCTGATCACGGTGCCCTGCCCCGGCGCAGACCTTACGGTAAGCTCGCCGCCGCACAGCCGCGCCCGTTCCGCCATACCCTCAAGCCCCATGCCGCTGCTACGGACAGAACCGGAAAAGACCTCGCCGGGATCGAAGCCCGCGCCCCGGTCCTCCACCTTGAGGATAACGTCCGGGAAAGAGCCCACCAGCCGGACCGAGACCTCGGGCGCTCCGGAATGCCTGGCCGCGTTGCGCAACCCTTCCTGCATGATCCGGTACAGGTTGACTTCCGTCTCATGATCCATTTCCATACCGTCCATCCCAACGGCCTCGAAGTTCACCCTGACGCCATGCCGGCGGGAGAACTCGGCCGCCTCCTGCCGGGCCGCCCCCACCAGCCCCAGGCGGTCGAGATCGAAGGGCCGCAGGTCGCAGGCCAGATCCCGGACCGAGTGTATCGCCCTGGCAAGCAGCCTGGTGACGCTTTTGCGCTCCTTTTCCGGAATGCCGGAGCCGGCCAGCATGGTCTCACAGGTTATCTTCAGGGACAAGAGATCCTGGGCGACGTTGTCGTGAAGATACAGGGAGATGCGCCGCCGCTCCTCCTCCTGGGCCCGGAGAAGCTCGCGGGACAGCTCGCGCACCCGGGCGTCGGCCCTGGCCAGCTCCTCGTTCTCGCGGGCCAGCTCCTCGTTTCTTTCCGCCAGCTCGGCGGCGAGTCTGCGGTTTTCCTCCTCGAGACGGTAACGCTCCACCGCCCGCCTCAGGTTCAGCCCCAGCTCGGAAGCGTCCCAGGGCTTGAAAAAATACTGATAAACATGCCCCTTGTTGATCGAATCTACGATCTCGTCGATATCCATGTAGGCGGTGAGAACGATTCTTACCGTATCAGGCCTCGCGGAATATACCCTTTCGAGCAGCTCCACCCCCGTCATCCCCGGCATGCGCTGATCCACCACCACCACGCCTATCTCCGGATGCTCCTCAAGAAGGACAAGGGCCGCGGAACCGGACGGAGCGGTAAAAACATTGAACTCCTCTCCGAAGGTCATGCTAAAATTACTCAGGTTGCCCTGTTCGTCGTCAACGTATAGTATGGCGCAACCGGATTCCCGCATCTGAATATCCACCTGTGGCGTATTTGCACGTCCTGACGAAATATAAACATCAGAAACCGGATAAAAAAAGCCCTTTTCAACCTTTCGCCACATGGACGGCCCATCTGCCCATAAACGCGAACCAGCCGACGAAACCGCCAGGAGCATAGCCTTCCTACTTGCCCTCGCGCTCGCCCTGGGGGCCGCCGTCTTTTCCGGGGCAAGCTTTCTTCGTTCCATAACCAAGGTAAACACCCTTGTGGGCCGTGAACTTCCGGACATCTCGGCCAGCTGCCGCGCCATGAACGAGATCGGCGCCGGCCTTGCCGCGGTGGAGTCAAGGTTCAGGGCCGCGCGCGAGGATCTCACCGCCGGACCGGGCGTCATGCGGGCATCGGTGGCCGCCATCGGCTACGAGATGGAGAAGATACGCAACGAATCCGCCGAGAACGGAATCTCCGCCGAGATAACCCAGTTCGAGATCATCCTCGGCCGTTACGAGGATCTGGTCCACCGCCTGTCCCGGGATTTCCGGCAGATAAACACCGAATATCTTGAACTGGCCCGGCTGGCGGAAGAGCTCCGTTTGCAGCTCGGAAAGGCGCCGGCAGGCCTGACCAGGGAACAGATCCTGCTCGATCTGGGACACGCCATGCTCCTGGCCAGGAAAGGAGTGGAAAGAATGCTCCCCGCCATGATCGCCCCCGGCAGGCACGGCAACGGCGCGGACTCCTTCATGGCAAGGATAAAAAGCGCGGCGGAGGGGATAAAACGGCTGCAGCCCAGGCAGACGGCCGAGGAAGCGTCCGCGACCATCCCGCGCATGCTGAAGGCCGCGGCCGGGCTGGCCGTGGCAATACGAAAGGGCGTCACCCATTCCGACCTGCTCGAGCGCACCAGCACCCCGTTCAGAAACGCCGTCAACCGTTTCAACGCATCCCTGCCAGAGCGGCTGCTCTCAATCCGGGACAAGTCCGCCGAGCACCTGAAATGGGCCAGGTACATCGTTTTCGCCCTGTTCGCGGCCCTGGTCTCGGCCATGATCCTGGCCCAGGCGAGCATCACCATGAGAAACCGCAACCAGGCCAGACGGCAGGAACGCCTGAGCCGCGTGCTCGCCCGCAGCCGCAGGGAGCGCGAGCGCCTCGAGAACGAGGTCCACCGGATCGAGGCGGAAAACAAGAAACTACGTCAGAGCGGGGAGACCTGGCGCGACCTGTTCGAGAACGCAAGCGACCTGATCCAGATCCTCTCCCCGGACGGCCGCTTCATCCAGACCAACCACGCCTGGCGCCGGGCCCTTGGATACAACGAAAAGGATCTCGAGACCCTGACCGTGTTCGACATAATCCATCCCGACTGCCGGGGGCACTGCATGAAACTCTTTTCCAACATGAGCTCCGGCGAGATCCTGATAAACACCACCATGGTGGCCAAGGACGGGCGACTCGTGGAAATCGAAGGCCACGCAAACCTCAGGATCGAGGATGGACGGCCGGTCTCCACCCGCTGCATACTGCGCGACGTCACGGCCCAGCGCCGGATAGAGGCCGAGGCTGCCAAGGCGATACGCCTCGAAGGCCTTGCCCTGATGAGCGGCGGCCTCGCCCACGACTTGAACAACCTGCTGACCGCGGTGACCGGCAACCTCTCGCTCATAAGGGCATATGGCAAGGACAGCGAAAAAATCGCCGCCAAGGTGGAACAGAGTGAAAAGGCAATCGCCAGGGCCAGGGAGATGCTCGCCCGCCTGCTCGACTTTTCGAGGATCGAGGAGCCGCAGGTGACAAGAACGAGGGTGGAGCCGGTGGTGCGGGAGGCGGCGGAGATAATCGCCGCCGACCAGGGATGCGGGATAAAGTGGAGCATATCCCCGGACCTGCCGGAGATAGACATCGATCCCGGCCAGATCGGCCAGGTGGTCCAGAACCTGGTGGCGAACGCGGCCCAGGCCATGCAAGGCGGACTGGTGGAGATAGGCGTCAAGGCCACCATCATGACCAGGGAATCGAACCTGCCGCTCCTGCCTGGAGACTATCTGGAGATAAGCGTGCGCGATTTCGGCCCCGGCCTGCCGCCCGACAGGATAGAACATGTCTTCGAGCCCTACTTCACCACCAAGGAAGGGGGACACGGGCTCGGGTTGGCCATATCCTACGCCACGGTCCGCAAGCACGGCGGCCTCCTGTGCGCCGCAAACCACGAAGACGGCGGTGCGGTCTTCCGCATATACCTGCCGATAACACCGCCGGGAGACAACAGCCGGCCATGAAGAGACCGGGCATGGTCATAGTCATCCTGGCCCTGGCCGTTGCCGTCTGCGGATGCTCCGACGACGGCGCAAGGAAGATCCGTCTCCACGGCGGCGAGCCGCACGCTGCCGGCTCCCCGTCCGGGCCGCGGCTGAGAATTGCGGTGGCCGCCTTTTTCTCCCCCCGGAAGACCTTTTTCTTCTTTCAGGGGCTGCTCAACCTCCTGGGTGAAAGAAGCGGCATGGAGGTGGAGCTGGTTCAGCGCCAGCGCCTGGACGAGATAACCGATCTCCTCCAGGCCGGCGAGCTGGAAATGGCCCTTGTCGACTCCGGAGCTTACGTGGCCGCCAGGAACCGCTTCCCCCTCGAAATTCTCGCGGTTCCGGTGGTCGGCGGCAGGACAGTCTGTTATTCCTATGTCATAGTTCCCAGAAACAACGGGGCAGTGAAGTTTTCCGGACTCAGGGGAAAAAGCTTCGCCTTCACCGATCCGCTCTCCGCCACCGGCAGGCTGTGGCCAGCCGTTCTTCTCGACAAAGCAGGGATACCGCCGGAACGGTTCTTCGCAGGCACTGTCCTCACTTGGGGGCATGACAACTCCATAATCGCAGTTGCGGAAAGGCATGTGGACGGCGCCGCAGTGGACAGTCTGATCTGGCAGCATATTAACTGCACCAGGCCCGAACTGATCGCCAGAACCAGGATAATCTCGGTATCTCCGCCCCTGGGCGTTCCCCCGGTGGTCGCCCCCCTTTCAACCCCTGCCGGGATACGGAAAAGGCTGCGCAATATACTGCTCCGCATGCACGAGGACCCAAAAGGGCGCAGAATCCTGCAGGAAACAATGATCGACCGGTTCGTCCCCGGCAGCGACTCCATGTACGACGGCGTCCGCAGGCTC
This sequence comes from Desulfobacterales bacterium, assembly GCA_026993265.1. Lineage (GTDB taxonomy): Bacteria > Desulfobacterota > Desulfobulbia > Desulfobulbales > JAJRZW01 > JAJRZW01. The sequence goes on along the minus strand of JALWTY010000175.1, from coordinate 37,633 downwards.
AGGGACCGATCCGCAAAGAGCAATACCTGAAAGGCTGATGATCCTTCCCGGCACAAGCATACGATGGCGCATATCCCTGGTGGTCGGAGCCCTGCTCCTTCTCGCGTCCGCCAGCGGCATCATCATGACCGACACCATGGTCAGCTCCACCCTGCGCACCGACCAGGAGGAAAAACACCTGAGCCTCGCCAGGGGGCTGGCCTCGACCATGATATCCCCCCTGCTGACCGACAACCACGTACGGGTGCAGGCCCTGCTCGCGGCCATGAAGGCGCGGGAGGCCGACGTGATATACGCCTTCGTCACCGACGCGCATGGACGGCTGGTCGCCCACACCCTGGGAGAGACCTTTCCAGCCGAGCTCCTGACCGCCAACCCGGTAAAGGAAGGGCAGGCGGCATCCATCCGGCCCCTCGACACCGAGGAGGGCCGGATCAACGACATCGCCGTCCCGCTACTTAACGGAGCCGCGGGCGTGCTCCACGTCGGGGTCGGCGTCCGCCGCCTGGAGATGGAACTCGCCCGGATGCGGTTCATATACATCTCCACCGCCCTGCTCATAAGCCTTGCCGGTTTCGCGGCCGCCTTCTTCCTCAGTGCCGGCATCGCCCGGCCGCTTGAGGAGCTGGCCGCGTACGCGGAAGAGGTGAGCCGCGGCAACCTCGCCATAAAGATAGACGATCCCGGCGGCGACGACGAGGCCGCCCGGCTCGCCCGCGGATTCAACCGCATGATCGGGGAACTGCGCCGGATCCAGCACGAGATCGAGGAAAAGAACGCCACCCTCGCATTCCGCAACCTGATTCTTACCACCCAGCAGGAGAACGCGCCGGACGGCATCCTGGTCTTCGACCGCACCGGCCGGGTCATCTCCCACAACCGCAGGTTCATCGAGATCTGGCAGACCTCGCGCAAAGATCTCACCGGCCTCGGCGACCGCGACGTCCTCCAGGAACTCGTCGCCAACCTGGAGAACCCGGACCAGCTTCTCGGACTGGGGCTGAGCTTTTACAAGGAACAAGAAGGGGCCAGCCGCCAGCAGCTCGTCACCCGGGAAGGCCGGGTGATAGAATGCTACTCCTCGCCCATGCGCGGACCATACGGCACCAGCTATGGCCGGGTGATATACAGCCGCGATATCACCGAAAAGCACCGGGCGGAAGAGGCGATGGCCCGGGAAAAGGAGCTCCTCGAGGTCACCCTGGCGTCCATAGGCGACGGGGTCATCTGCACCGATCTCGACGGCCGGGTGACAATGATGAACCGGGTGGCGGCAGAACTCACCGGCATTGCCAGGAAGGAGGCCGAGGGCCGTCCCCTGTCCGAGGTGTTCAGGATCGTGAACGAAAAGGACCGCTCCCCGGCCGAGGATCCGGTATCGAGGGTGATAAGGGACGGCCGCGTCCAGGGGCTGGCCAACCATACCATATTGATCTCGGCGAACGGCAGGGAGTACCGCATCGCCGACTCCGCCTCGCCGATACGCGCAGGCGACGGCGCCATGATCGGGGTGGTGATGGTCTTCCGCGACATCACCATGCAGCAAAAAATGGAAGAGGAGATGGCGATCAGCGAAAAGCTGCGCGCCATCGGCACCCTGGCCGGCGGCATCGCCCACGACTTCAACAACATCCTCACCGGCATATCCGGCAACCTCTCCCTCCTGCGGCCCGTGGTCGGGGAAGACGAAAAGGCCCTCAAAAAGATCGAGCGGATGGAACAGGCCGTCAAACGTGGCAGGAGCCTCTCCCGGCAGCTCATCACCTTTGCAAGCGGCGGGGCCCCGGCCATCGCCCCGGGCGACATCGCCGCGGTTATCCGGGAGAGCTGCGCCCTGGTGACGCCCGGCTCGAAAACGTCCTGCCGGATAGAGGTGGCGGACGATATCCAGCCCTGCCTGATGGACCCCGACCAGATGAGCCAGGCCCTGGCCAATCT
>JALWTY010000175.1:0-35685 GCA_026993265.1 Desulfobacterales bacterium | reverse complement strand
GGTGATAAACGCCATCCAGGCCATGCCGGACGGCGGCGAGATCGTCATAACCGCGGAAAACCGCAGGATAGAAGACGACCCGGCGCTCGCGGCCGGTGATTACGTCCATATCAGCGTAAGCGACCAGGGCCGGGGCATAGAACCCGAGCTGCTCCCCCGCATCTTCGACCCCTACTTCACCACCAAGGAAGACGGCAGCGGTCTTGGCCTGGCCTCTTGCCACGCCATCATCAAGAATCACAACGGCAGGATAACGGTTGAATCCGAGCCCGGCCGGGGAACGGTGTTCCACCTGCTGATACCGGCGGCGGACTGCCGGCCCGAGCAGGCCGACGCCCCGGACCGCGGTGATCTGCCCAAGGGAGAAGGCAGGATACTGGTCGTGGACGACGAGGAGATCATCCGCGAGGTGCTTAGCGAACTGCTCGGCTCAATGGGATATGAAACCGTGACCTGCGCCGACGGCGGGGAAGCGCTTTCCATAGTGGATGGGGGAAAACGCTTCGACGCCGCCATCCTCGACCTCACGATTCCCGGCGGCCTGGGAGGACACGAGCTCTGCGGGCTTCTCAAAAAAAGGCTGCCATCCCTGACAGTAATCGCATCGAGCGGCTACAGCGAGGATCCGGTAATGGCCAGGCCGGACGAATTCGGCTTCTCCGCCACCTTGGCCAAGCCCTTCTCCGGCCCCGACGTGGCCAGGGCGGTCAAGTCCGTTCTTGCCTGATTTTCCTCAATTGCAGCCTTCCTTTCTCAAATTCACGCTGTGGTACAATTATTATCGTCTGTCTCAAAAGACACAGGGGACGAGAGCCAAAACACGTTAGGAGGTTTATTGTATGTCCGGATTCTTTTCCCGCCTTACCCTTAAGGAAAAACTGCTCCTTATCGTCGCCTTCACCGGTTTTTCCCTGGCCTGCGGCGCAGCCCTCGGCGTGTACGGCATCCACACGGTCAGGATCGGCAGCCCGCTCTACCGCGGCATCGCCATAAAGACCTCATACGTAGACCAGCTCGCCCGCATCCGGGCGAATCTCAACCTGTTGAACAGCAACGTCTTCTCCGCCATGTGGAGTTACGAAGACTACAAGACCGAGACCGTGCGCAAGATGACCGCGAGGATAGACGAGCTCCTGGCCGGGCTGCGCGCCTACCACCAGGGCGGGGGCGGCGTCACCACCTCGTGCGCCGACTGCCATGAGGACGGCGGCGCGGCGGTGCTGAAGGGGCTCGCCGCGTGCGAGAAACGCTGGGACGACATGCGCCGGGTTCTGAAAAAAAGGCTGCTTCCCGCAATAGAAAAGGAAAACGAGGAGCTGGCCGGAGAGCTGGTAGACGAAATATATTACGACCGCTACATGGCCTTTCTCTCCTCCAGCAAGAAACTGATAGATCAGCTGCGTGCCGCCGCCGACACCATAGAGGCCGAGGCCAACACGCGCTCGCGGATCATCAGCATTGTCTACACCGGCGGGGCCGTGCTTGCGGTGGTGGTAGTCATCGCCGCAACCCTGATGCTGTCAAACGCCACCGTCAGGCTCATCGGCCGGGTGGTGCGCGACCTGGACCAGAGCACCGACCAGATCACGAGCGAGGCGGCGGCGTCATCTGACGCGGCCCAGTCCCTTGCGGAGATGGCGGCCGAGATATCGGCCGCCATCGAAGAGACCAGCGCCTCGATCGAGGAGATCAACGCCATGATCCGGCAGAACGACGCCAACTCCACCGAAGCGGACCGGGCCATGCAGGAAAACCGCCAGGTAACCGAAGACGCAGGCGGCGCCATGAAGGCCATGCGGGCCAGCATGGACAGGATCAAAAAGGACAGCGACGAAATCAGCAGCATCATCCGCGACATCGAGGACATCGCCTTTCAGACCAACCTGCTGGCCCTGAACGCGGCCGTGGAAGCGGCCAGGGCCGGAGAGGCCGGGGCCGGCTTCGCCGTGGTAGCGGACGAGGTCAGGAGCCTTGCCCGCAGAACCGGCGAATCGGCGGGCAATACCGCCGCCCTGGTCGAACGTTCAATCCGCAACGTTCACGAAGGGCTTTCCCATACCGAGAAGGTGGTGGAAGCCCTTTCCAGGGTTGCGGAAAGCTCGGCCAGGGCCGCCTCCCTTGTGGGGGAGATCGTCACCGCCTCCCACGAGCAGGCCGCCGGCATCGAACAGATCAACAAGGCGATAACGGAAATGGACCACGGCGCCCAGCAGATGGCCTCCGGCTCCGATCAGAGCGCCGGCACCGCGAGAAAGCTCACCGAGCAGGCGGAGGCCCTGCGCCGCAACATTGCAAACCTATCCCGCCTCATCAACAGGAACTCCCGGTGACTCCATGCGCCGGCAGATTCTCGCATATCTCCTTGTCGTCGCGCTTCTTTCCCCCGTTACGGCGTCACGGGCCGCGCCCCCCGGAACCGTGACCCTGCAGCTAAAATGGCGGCACCAATTCCAGTTCGCCGGATACTATGCAGCCGTCGCCCAAAAGTATTACGCCGCCGCCGGGCTCCGGGTACGGCTGCGGCAGGGATGGCCGGGGGGTAGACATCCCTGATGAACTCGTATCCGGGCGGGCCGACTTCGCAGTCGACATGCCGGCGATGCTCATCGAACGGCAGAAAGGCCGGCCGATAGTGGCCCTGGCGGCAATCTTCCAACACTCGCCCGAGGCCCTGTTCGCCCTCCAGGACTCGGGGATCACCAATCCCCACGATCTCGCCGGCCGGACCATCATGCTCCGGCCGGACGGTAACGCCGAGATCCGGGCGATGCTCGCGAGCGAGGGAATCAAAAAGGGGCGGGTGAGGATTGTCCCCCACACCTGGGACATAAATGACCTGACCAGTGGCCGAGTGGCGGCCGCGGCCGGGTATCTCACCGACCGGCCCTTCATCCTCCGGCAGATGGGAGTGGATTTCACCGTGCTCCGGCCGATATCCTACGGGATCGATTTCTACGGCGACTGCCTGTTCACCACCGAAAAGGAGATCCGGGAACACCCGGAACTGGTAAAAAAGTTCCTGGCCGCAAGTCTCCGGGGCTGGGAGTACGCCATGACCCATCCCGAGGAGATCGCCGATCTCATCATCGCAAAATATCCCACCCGCCTGTCGCGTGCAGCCCTGCTCCACGAAGCAAAAACCATGCGGGAACTGATGCAGCCCCGTTTCATCGAAATCGGCCACATGAACCCGGGCCGTTGGCGCCACATTGCCGACACCCTTGTCAAGCTGGGGATGCTCGATCCCGGCTATTCGCTCGAGGGGTTCCTCTACCGTCCCGGGCCGCAGCCGCTCGACCGCAGAATCTTGTGGGGACTGCTGGCCGCGGCCGCGGCCGCGGTCCTGGCCGGAGTACTCCTCCTGCTCTTCAACCGCAGGCTGAGCCGGGCCGTGGCCCTGCGCACCCGGGAGTTGGAAGAGGCCAGACGGTTCATCGAGGTGGTGATAGAAACCCTGCCCGGGATCTTCTACGTCTATGAAGACGGGAAGCGGATGCTGAGCTGGAACCGCAATCTTCGCCAGCGATCGGGGCTGAGCGAGGAAGAGATCCGCGGCCGCCATCCCCTGGACTGGGTCGTGAAAAAGGACCGGGAAAAGGTCGCCCACGTAATCAGTGCCTTGCTCAAGGGAGGCGAGGGTGCGACCGAGGCGGTCGAAGCGGTCGAGGCCGAACTCGAACTCGGAGGAAAAACAATCCCCTATTACCTCACCGGCGCCATCCTCAGGACCGACGGAAAGATTTTCCTAATCGGGGTGGGTATCGACATCACCGAACAACGCCGACTGGAGGAACAGCTCCGCCAAGCCCAGAAGATGGAGTCCATCGGTAGGCTCGCCGGCGGGGTGGCCCACGACTTCAACAACGTCCTCACCACTATCCTCGGTTACAGCGAGCTGCTTATCGCCGGCATGGAGGAGGCCGACCCGCGCCGGGAACAGGTCGAAATCATCCGCAGCGCCGGCCGCAAGGCCGCGGCCCTGACCCGCCAGCTCCTGGCCTTCAGCCGCAAACAGATCCTGGAGATAAAGGCGCTGGCGATCAACACCGTTGTCAGCGACCTCCTGAAGATCCTCGGCAAGATGCTCGGCGAGGACATAAGCGTCACCACCGAGCTCACGGCAGAGGGCACGATCGAGGCAGATCCCGGCCAGATCGAGCAGGTGCTGATGAATCTCGCGGTCAACGCCCGCGACGCCATGCCCGATGGGGGCACGCTGCTCATCGAGACCGCAGATACCGAACTCGGCGAAGACTACGTCCGCATCCATCCCGGAGTCACGGCCGGGGCCTACGTCTGCCTGACGGTGAGTGACAACGGCAGCGGCATGGACCGGGAGACCCTCAACCACATCTTCGACCCCTTCTTCACCACCAAGGAAAAGGGCAAAGGCACCGGGCTGGGGCTGGCCACAGTGTACGGCATTGTCAGACAGCACAACGGCCATATCTACGTGTACAGCGAGCCCAGCCCGGCCGGGGCACTACCTTCAAGATATACTTCCCGGCCAGCGACAAGCGGCCGGAGGAAGGCGGGGGCCGACGAAACACCGTCCCCGTGCCCCGCGGGAATGAAACCATTCTGGTGGTGGACGACGATGCGAACATCCGCCGGTTAATCGCCGACGTTCTCACGGCCCTGGGCTACACCTGCCTTTCGGCCGCGGACGGGGACGAAGCCCTGGAGATAGGCAAAAAACAAATGGCCGCGATCGATCTCCTCCTGACCGACGTGGTCATGCCGGGTATGAACGGCCGAGCCTTGGCCGAGGCGATGAAGGCCTTGAAACCGGGGCTCCGGGTGGTCTTTATGTCCGGTTACACGGAAAACACCATCACCCACTACGGTATCCTCGACCAAGGGCTCCACTACCTGGCCAAACCCGTTACCCCACCGGAACTGGCCCGCAAGATAAGAAGCGTGCTCGACGCCGACGAACCGGAAGACGGGAACCGGAAGGACCGTCAAATTATCTGATATGCCCGCATCTGCTCGAACAGGGTTGACAACACCACCCGGAAGATCATCATCACCGGCACGGCCAGGAGCATGCCGCCGAACCCGAAAAGCATGGCCCCGCCCATGACCCCTATGGTCACCGCCAGGGGGTGCAGGTCAACGGCGGAGCCCAGGATATAGGGCTGGAAAAGACCGTTGTCGAGAAGCTGGACCACCCCCACCGCCGCCACCACCGCGAAGACCAGGTCGTCGCCCGAGATAAATGGCAGCACCGGGGATACGTCCTCGGCCATGATCGCGTACAGGAGCCCTACGGCAAGGCCGATTGCCGGGCCAAGGAAGGGAATGGCGTTGGCGAGCCCGGCGATGATGCCGATGGCCGCGGACCAGCGGAGGTCGAGCCCCACCAACACCATGCAGACGAACAGACTCGCTCCCACCATGAAACACTCGAGCGCGGTGCCGCGCAGATACCTCCCCAGGGCCTGGTCGATCCTGGCGATAACCGTCAGGGTCGGCTCGAAATAGCGGTTCGGAACCATGCGCACAACCCCCTTGCGCAGCCTGCCGCGGTCGAACAGCAGGATGAGAAAAACCAGCGGAGTCACGAGCCACAGGCTGACCGCGTCAAGAAGCGAGAGGATGACGCCGCCATAATGCGCGTCGGGCCGCTCCCCGTCTTCCTCCGGCCTGGCGCCGGCCGTCACGGCGGCGGTTGCGCCCTGATCGCGTTTGCGGTTGGCCAGATGGTAACGCCAGTACCGTTCCGGGAAACCGCCGCCATCATCAGGGCGCAGATACATACGGGCCACCAGGGCGTGCTCTTCCTCGGAAAGCCTCAGGGCCCGGTCAATGCTGGCCATCAGCGGGGCCACCTCGCGCCCCACCAGTGAATAGAGCAGGTTGCCCCTGCCGCCGTTCGCAAGCCCCATGAGCTGTTCGTAACGCTGGTGGATGCGGTAGCGGGCCCTTATCTGCAGCTCAAGCTCTCCCTTGCGGTCCGGAACGAGATGCGCGCCCAGGCTTATCAGGGTATACAGCACCGCACAGAAGCCGGCAAAGAGGACGGCTATCGCAACAGGCCGCGGCAGGCCGCGCCTGCGCAGGTAGTCTATCAGGGGTTTGCATATGTAGGCGAAACCGCCGCCGATGACCACCGGCAGGATCAGACGCCGCAGAGTGAGCAGCAGGAATACGGCCAGGGCCGCGGCCGCGGCCGCGGTCAGGGCAAAGACGATTCTCCTGCGGCGCTGCCGGGCCCGCTCCTCGTCAACCGTTAAGCAACCGCATGAATCCATTAGGGCCTCGCGCGGGCGATGAACGTTGCTGCGTTGTTTCATGTATTACCACCAGGTTTGACAGACCCTTAACAACCGTTTCCACCGGCGTCTCCGGCAACCTCCGGCAACCCGGCCCGATCCGGAACGCTCACGGATTCAGCAACTGCTCGTTCATCGCCCGCAAACGCTCGCCGATCACATGGGCCAGCCCACGGTAGACCTGCAGCCCGGTCTGGGGAAAGGCGGCGAGAAACTCCTCGAGATCGACCCGGAAAAAGGCGTAGAGGTCGGTCTCGGTCTCGGCCCGGGCAGAGGCGGAACGGGGAGAATCGTCCAGCAGGGCCAGTTCGCCGAAAAAACCCTGTCCGCCGATCTCGGCCAGCTCCACCTCGCCGTCCGGTCCCTGGTCGAGGATGCGGACCAGGCCGCGGTTGACCACGAACATGGCCGCGCCCGGCTGTCCCTTACGGAATATGTATTCCCCGGACTCATAGGCGCGGCGGTGGCCGATCTCGACCAGCATGGCTAGTTCCCGCCGGGAAAGGCCGCTGAACACCGGAACCTGCCGCAGGAGCAGGGCCGCGTCCCGCTCTTTTTCCTTGCGGCCGAAGATTGCCGACCACATGGGTGATGTCTGTTTCATGCCCCCTCCTGCCGCTGGTTTCAGCGTCCAAAACGACGGCAAAAACAAGGCCGGGATATGGCCAAGACCGTCTCAAAGTGTTATTCTGCCGCAAAGATTGGGCAACCGCAAGCAAAGGCCTTGGCCCCGCTGTCGGACGCCCAGTGGACGGCGGTGAATTATGCGAAGAGGCATTTTCCCCGAAAAACATCCTGTTTCAAAGAGATGATTCATTAAACCGCGAAGCCGTCACGAATTCAGGAAGGAGCATCCGGAGATGAACCGAGAAGAGTGGAACCTCGAAAGCGCTATGGAGGTGGTGATGAGCCCCACCGTGGACAGCCGCCTCTGGGCCGAGGCGGTGGAATGGCTCATGCTCCACGGTCCGGCCTGGGCCAGGGAGGCGATAGAAAACGCCTCCATGACCGCCACCTGCAACTGCCTGCCCGACCTCAAGCCCTCTGGCATGAACCGTAACGGCGAGGTCTGCTACCGGATAGAGGATCTGGCCCGGGTTCTGGGGGTGCGCGAGGAGGAGATCGGCGAAAAGATAAGCCGTCTCCAGTTCGAGCGCGACCGCCAGCTGATCTTTGACGAAAACGACACCTCAGGGGTGCAGTGATGCGGCGGCTGGCAGTCATCGCCGCGGCCGTAATACTCCTCTTCGCCACAGGCTGCGGCCGGGACGGCGGCCCGGCCGGAGGCCCATCCATCGGCCAGCCCGCGCCGGACTTCAGCCTCCGCGATCTTTCCGGCAAGCCTCACCGGCTCTCGGACTACCGCGGCAAGGTGGTGATGATAAACTTCTGGGCCACATGGTGCCCGCCGTGCCGGGCCGAGCTCGGCTCCATGCAGCGTCTCTTCACCGCGCCGCCGGACCCGGATTTCCGCATGCTCACCATCCTGGTCAACGACTCCCCGGCCAACGGCGCCATGATGGCGCGGAAAAAAGGCTACACCTTCCCCATTCTCATGGACCCCGAAGGAACCACCGGCCAGGCCTACGGCATCACCGGGGTGCCGGAAACCTACATAGTGGACCGCAACGGCATCCTGCGGGAAAAGGTCATCGGCGCGGACGACTGGAACTCGCCCCGGGCGAGGGATCTCATCCGGTCGGTTCTGGGGATGCGCTGACCTCAACCATCCAGCTCCGCGAGACGCGCCCGCAGGACCGCGATGGCGGTGACGCAGCGTTTCGTGCCCTGCCCGTTGCCCTTCTGTTCGTAGTACATCTGATCAAGCTCCAGCCGGGCCACGGCCTCGCGAATGAGCCCGGCCTGGACCGCGGCGGCGCGGCCGCGCCACCTTTCCACCGCGGCCTCGGCATCTTCGGCGTTGTTTATCCTGGTCTCCATACCGTCCCCTAAGCCCATAAACAATCAAAAATCGAACGGCTTGACAAGCACCTGACGGATCTTGAGGTCAAAGAGGCGGTTGGATGGCTGCGGCGCGATCAAGGCCACGGTGTCGGCCCCGCGGCCGGTGCCTGCCACGCAGATTACGTCATCCGTGGTTATCATGCCGCAGTCGGCAGCCATCATCGCGATCTCGACGCAGACCTTGACGCCCTGGCCGAATATCCGCAGGGTGTTGGCGATCAGATCCTGCTGGGAATAGCCCTGCAGCGAACGGATCGCGGTGCCGATATTGCGCAGCGGCATGGTGCCGGTGAGCACCCGGGCGCCCTTCTCCATGAGCATGTTCCTGGTCTCTGGTGGCATTTCCAGCCCGCCCGGCTCCCTGAAACCGACGTTGTGAGTCACCACCACCAGCCTTGCCGCGCCGGAAAGAACCTCCGCGGCCATGAGGCCGGTGTCGCCAAAGGTCGAGGCCACCACAACCTGGCCGACGCCGAACTCGTCCACCGCCCGCCGCATCACCTCGAGGGCGGCAACGGTGTTGTCGCGCCCCGGACGGAGAAACACCTGACCGAACCGGTTTTTTTCCTGCTCCATGCTTGGCCCTCATATTTTTTTTCACTAAGATATTCCCGTCACGGCCACAGAGGCTGCCGGGACGGAATCGCCGTCAACCGGCACGGATTCTAACAGGCCGCAACCGGGAGGGGCAAGACATGCGTTTCACCGTAAAGGTCTCAAGCCGCAGCCGCGAGGAACTCATCGACATCACCAACCAGGTGCGCGACGGCGTGGTCGGAAGCGGCATAAAAAACGGCATCGTCAGCCTCTACGTCCAGGGAGCCACCGCAGCGGTCATGATCCAGGAGAACTGGGACGATTCGGTCCAGAACGACGTCATCACCCTGCTGCGCCGCCTCGCCCCCCGCGGCGTCTGGGAACACGACCGCCAGGACGGCAACGGCGACGCCACCTCAAGGCCGGGCTGGTGGGGCCGTCCGAGACCGTTCCGGTCATCGACGGCGGCCTGGGGCTTTCCCGCTGGCAGAACATCTTTGTCTGTGAATTCGACGGCCCCCGCGAGGAAAGGCGGGTGATCGCCACGGTTATATCCTGCGATGGCTGATACCACGCATACCCTGCTCGACATGGCCACGGCCCTGTTCGGCAGCAAGGGCGGCCTCGGAGACAACCTTCCCGGCTTTGTCTTCTCCGCCTTCTGCTGGGGTTTTCTCCTAGCCCTGGCCGTGAGCAAACAACGGCTGGAGCGGGAAAGACACATCCCCCTGCTCATAGGCGGATTCAGCCTCGCCCTGTTCCGCAGCCTGTTCATGGCGCTCATCACGCTCATAGACCATAGCGGCCTGGCGGCGCATTCAACCCTGCACCTCTTTTTCCCGCCCGCGGAACATCTTGTACTCGATCTTGGACTGATCGCCATCAGCGCAAGTTATATAATGTACTTTGGCGGGGCCTGGCAGACGAGCCGCCGCTATCTGCGCGCCGGCTTTCTAACCACCATCGCTACAGCCGCGGCCTCCTTCGCCTGGTGGCCCGGTTTTTCCGCCTCCCACCCCGGCACGACCTTCGGCTCCACCTGGTGCGACTGGGCCTTTCACATCAACGCCTCCATCCTGCTCCTGTTCCCAATCACTTTCATCATGCTGCGCACCAGGGGATGGCGGCGCAACACCATCGTTCTCTCCCTGCTCCTGTTCTTTGGCTACGAGTTCCTGAAAATCCCTGACATGGCCACCGGCGAGACCCACGAACACCTGTTCGCGCCCCTGCGTCACGGCATGTTCCTCTCCGCCATCCCGGTCCTCGCCTATGTCTTTCTCCGGGATCAGTACGAACGGATGCGCGAATCCTACCGCGAGATCCGCCTGGGCCACAGCCGCCAGAAACTTCTGGAAAAACTGCTAAGCACGAGCCTGGAATCGACCGACCGCGACCAGGTGGTGCATGAGATGCTGAAGACAACCGTCACCATACCGGACGCCGAACTGAAGGGCGAAGCGGCCCTGTTCCTGAACGACGACGAGGGGCTGCGGCTTGAGGCCGGACTCAACTTCCACGGAATCACCCCGCCCTGCTCCGGCTGCGGCCCTACAGAAGGCGGTTCCGGGCCCTGCGCCGACCTGATAGCGGCTGAAACCTGTTTCTGCCGAACGGCCGGATACTACTGCCTCCCCCTCGTATCCGGCCAGGCCAGCCTCACCGGCGTCCTGTTCCTTGCCGCCGGCCGCAACCGCCTGCACGAGCCCGCCATCGCCACCACCATGGAGGCCGTGGCCATAGCCTTCTCCCTGTCGCTCGAACGGACTATGCTCCTGGACGAACTCAAACACGAAAAGGCGTCGCTCGCCGCCCAGGTGAGGGAACGCACCCGCGAACTCGAGGAGGCCAACCGTTTCCTCGAGGCCGAGATGGAGGCCCACAAAAAAGCGGCCCGCAAGGCCATGGCCGCAAGCGAGGCCAAGGGCATATTCCTGGCCAACATGAGCCACGAGATCCGCACCCCGATGAACGGGATCATGGGGATGACCGAACTGCTGCTCATGCGCGGCGACACCAGCGAGGAACAGAAAAGGTTTCTCGAAATCATCAAAACGTCGGCCGACCGCCTCCTCGGGATCATAAACGACATCCTCGACCTCTCCAGGATCGAGGCCGGACGGGTGGAGCTCCAGGAAGACACCTTCAACCTCGCAGGCCTGCTCGAGGAGGTCCGGGATCTCCTCCTCGTCAGGGCCAGGGAAAAGAACCTCTCACTCGACATCCTCATCGACACCGCCCTGCCCCGCTTCCTCACCGGCGATTCCGGCCGTCTGCGGCAGGTCCTGGTCAACCTCACCGGCAACGCGCTCAAGTTCACCGAGGAGGGAGGCATAACCATCAAGGCCGCGCCGGCAGATCCGGCCGACCTGAAACGCCGGCCGGGGCGGGACGAAGTGGCGGTGCTCTTTTCCGTGAAGGACAGCGGCATCGGCATCCCGGCCGACAAGCAGGAACTCATCTTCGAGGCATTCAGCCAGGTCGATCCCTCCCCGGCCCGCAGGTTCGGCGGCACCGGCCTCGGGCTGACCATCTCGGCCCAGCTCGTCGACCTCATGGGCGGACGTATCTGGCTTGCGAGCGAGCCGGGATCCGGGGCCGAGTTCTTTTTCACCGTGCCCCTGCGGCAGGGCGGGAAAACCGCGCGGCCGCGTCAGGAGCAGGCGAAGGGGGCGCCGGTCGGCGGCCTCGACATCCTTCTGGTGGAAGACGAACCCATCAACCAGCTCTTTGCCGAGACCCTGCTTGCCGACATGGGCTGCCGGGTGACGACAGCGTCGGACGGGGCCGAGGCGGTCAGCCTTGCGGGCAGGCAGGGGTTCGATCTCATCCTCATGGATCTGCAGATGCCGGGGATGGACGGATTCACCGCCACGATAGAGATAAGAAACGGCCGGGGACCATGCGCCAGGACGCCGATAATCGCCATGACCGCCCACGCCCTGCGCGGCGACCGGGAGAAATGCCTCGCCTGCGGCATGGACGGTTACGTCTCCAAACCGGTGGAGCTGGAAAGGCTTTACGCCGAGATGGCCCGGGTGGTGGGGGACGTGAACTCCAGCCGGAGCCCGCTTGCAAAAACCGGCGCCGCCCCCATAGACGTGGAGGCCCTGGTGGAAAAACGCTGCCGCGGCAAGAAGGAACTGGCCCGCGCCCTGATCGCAAACCTGGTGCACGAGTCAGGCCCGAGGTGGCTCGCCCGGGCCGGGGAGGCGATAAAGAAGAACGACGCCGAGCTCCTGGCCCAGACCGGCCACGCCATCAAGGGAACCTCCACCCTGGTCTACGCCCGGGAGATCGCCGCCACCGGAAGCGGAATGGAAGAGGCGGCCAGAAAGCAGGATTTCGGCCGGGCCGCAGAACTGACAGAGGCCCTGAAACGCCAGCTCGAGGCCATGGAGGCCTGGAGCGGCGACACCCTCCTGTGAGATCCGCGGGCGTCTTGGGCGGGCTCCTGTGCAAAAAAGAAAGGGTTGCCGCACTACACGGCAACCCTTTGAGATCATTGGCGCACCCGGCACGATTCGAACGTGCGACCGCCTGATTCGTAGTCAGGTACTCTATCCAGCTGAGCTACGGGTGCGTTGGTGAAGCGATATATATAACGGAAAAGGGGCGGGGCGGCAAGGGCATTTTCCGCTTTCCCGCTCCCGGCCGCATCAGATGAAGAGCAGCAGGCTGACCGCCATCACCGCCATTCCCGCCACCAGACCGTAGACCTCGTGGTGGCCCGCGCCGTGGGCCCGGGCCGCAGGCAGCAGCTCATCAAGGGAAATGAAGACCATCACCCCGGCCACGGCCGCGAACATCGTCCCCATCATCGCCGGCCCCATGAAGGGCGCGAGCAGGAGGTAGCAGAACAGCGCCCCCACCGGCTCGGCGCAACCGGAGAGAAAGGAATACCAGAAGGCCTTTTTCCGGCTGCCGGTGGCGTAGTATATGGGCACCGACACCGAGATGCCTTCAGGGATGTTGTGAATGCCGATGGCAACGGCAACGGCCGCGCCCAGTTTCGGCTCGGCCAGGGCGGCGGTAAAGGTGGCCATGCCTTCGGGAAAGTTATGGATGCCGATGGCCAGGGCGCTCATCACCCCCATGCGCATGAGCCCGGGCGGAGGCCCGTCTGCAAGCCGCATGTTCTCGTGCGGGTTTTCGAACGAGGGCACCATGAAATCGATGGCCATGATCAGAAATATGCCGCCGAAAAAGGCCGCCACAGCAACCCAGGCCCCGGCCACCGGGCCGAGCCCGGCCGCAAGCGAGGTTCTGGCGTTGGCCAGCAGCTCGACAAAGGAGACATAGATCATCACCCCGGCCGAAAAACCGAGAGAGGCAGCGAGAAAGCCCTCGTCGGTGCGGCGGGCGGCAAGAGCGATCAGGCTGCCGATGCCGGTAGCCAGTCCGGCCAGAACGGTGAGCCCGAAGGCGAGCGCGACGTTGCCGGTCACTGCGTTTCTCCGTTCCGGCCCGGGGAAAGAAGGCGCAAGTCATGGCCGGACGGGTACTGGAAGGGCCGCAGTCCGAACTCGGGCAGAACCGCGAATAGGTGGTCGAAGATGTCGGCCTGGATGGCCTCGTAGTTGGCCCAGCGCTGGTCCCGGCTGAAGACGTAGATCTCGAGCGGCAGCCCCTGGGGGCCGGGGGCGAGCTGCCGGACCAGGAAGGTCATATCGTCGTTTATCACCGGGTGGTCGCGGAGGTAGGCCTCGACATAGGCGCGGAAGACACCGATGTTGGTCTGGCGTCGGGCTCCCACGGCCGCGTCCGGCGGCAGGCCGCGGGCCCGGTTGTGTCTCTCTATCTCCTCCTGCCTGGTCCTGACGTAGTCCGCAAGCAGGGGATAGTTGGAAAAACGCTCGATCATCTCCGGGGTGCAGAAGCGGATGGAGTTGAGGTCGATGTAGAGGGCCCGCTTGATCCGCCTGCCGCCGGACTCGCTCATGCCCCGCCAGTTCTTGAAGCTGCCCGAGACCAGGGCGTGGGTGGGGATGGTGGTGATGGTCTTGTCCCAGTTCCTGACCTTGACCGTGTGGATGGAGACCTCGATGACGTCGCCGTCGGCGCCGTGGGAGGGCATCTCGATCCAGTCGCCCACCCGGACCATGTCCCGGGCCGCAAGCTGCATGCTGGCGACGAAACCGAGGATGGTGTCCCGGAAGACCAGGATCAGCACCGCGGTGAGCCCGCCGAACAGGGTCAGAACCCCCCAGGGCGACTTGTCGGTCAGCACGGAGACGAGAAAGACGAAGCTTAAGATGTAGACCGCTATCTTGAGGGTGTCGAGATAGCTCTGCCAGGAGATCTCCGCGCCGCGGCGCTGCCGGATCAGCTCTGCGGCGGCATCGACGACGCGGCGGACGACCCCGGTCATCAGCAAGACAAAGGCGGCCATGGAAAGACGGCGGACCGCGTCGGCGAGCGGCCCTGCCGGCAGAAAGATCTCGGCCGCGAAGTACAGCCCCACCACCGGCGGCAGCCAGCCCGAGGCGCGGAACACGCCGTGGGCCGCCAGGACGTCGTCCCAGCGGTTGGAGCTTTTCTCCACCGCCTTTTCCAGAAGCGGGATCAGGGCCCGGCGGGAGACCGCGGCCGCGGCCCAGAGCAGAAAGATGATAAGGGCCGCGGTCCCGGCCAGGGCCGCGAGCCGGGCCGGGGTTTCCGGCATCCCGTAGGTGCGCGCGAGCTCGAAGAGAAGATCAAACATGTCGGCCTCGTAAAAACCCGGAAGGGCTCAAAAGGCACAAGATATCTGATTGGCAACCCACCGATACTTTTGCCTTTTAACTTTTGACTTTTGCCTTCCGTCTCGCAAGGCCGCGATGCGGCCTTACGAGACGGTCATCCCAGCCCCAGAAACATCCCGGCCTGGTACACCAGGCACGAGAGCAAAAAGGCGAACAGGGTATTGAACCCCATGGCAAAGGCTCCCCACCGCCACGATCCGGACTCCCGTATGATGCAGGCCACGGTGGCGAGGCAGGGGGAATAGAACATGACAAAGAGGATAAGACTGAAGGCCGAGACACGGTTCCATCCCGGACTGTTTTTAAGCGCCTCGGCCAGGGGCTGGTCTTCACCGGCGTTCAGCTCGCCGAGGGAGTAGGCGGTTCCCAGGGTGGAGATGATGATCTCCTTGGCCGCGACCCCGCCCATGAGGGCGATATTGGTACGCCAGTCAAAACCGGAGAGGCGGCTGAGCCGCTCCAGGGCCCGGCCCACCCGTCCGGCGATGGAGTATTCCAGGGCGGCCTCTCCCTCCTCGGCGTTGATCCTGGCGATCTCCTCTCTCACCGCGGCCGGCAGCGCCTCCTGGGCCGCATCGCCAATCCCGGCCGCGGCCATGACCGCCTGCCGTTTTTCGGCAAACGCCATTTTCTCGGCCGCGGGAAGGGACGGAAAGGTCATGGTCGCCCAGATCAGAATCGAAGCGGCCAGGATCACCGAGCCGGCCTTGCGCAGGTAGTCGCGGGTGCGTTCCCAGGTATGAAGCAGGAGCCCGCGCAGGGTCGGCACCCGGTAAGGCGGCAGCTCCATGACGAACGGAGTCGGCAGCCCCTTGAGGATGGTGCTCCTGAGAAGCCGCGCCACCAGCAGGGCGCCGGCCCAGGAAATCATGGTGAGAAAAAGCATCATCCTCGCCTTGCCGGTGGTGAAGAAGGCCGATATCAGGAGGGCCAGCACCGGCATCTTGGCCCCGCAGTTCATGAACGGGGTGGTCAGCAGGGTGGCCATCCGCTCCCTGGGCGAACGCAGGGTGCGGGTGGCGAGCACGCCGGGCACGGCGCAGCCGCCGGCGATGCCGCCGGAGATGATAAAACTCATGACAGAACTTCCGTGCAGGCCAAAGGTGCGGAAGACGCGGTCCATCATGAAGGCGACCCGGGCGAGATAGCCCGAATCCTCGAGGATGGCGATGCCGAAGAACATGAACATGATGATGGGCACGAAGCCGAAGACCCCGCCGACCCCGCGGATGATGCCCGAGACCAGCAGGGATCTCAGGTGGCCGTCGGGCAGCAGGTCGCCGGCGGTCTCCGCGAGCCAGTCGAACCCGGCGCCGAGCCAGGCGACCGGGGCCTCGCTCCAGGTGAAGGTGAATTGGTAGAGGGCAAAGAGGATGGCGAGCATGATCACCGGCCCGGCCACCCGGTGGGTCACCACCCGGTCAATACGGTCGGAGGCGTAGATGCGGTCCTCGTCGGACAAACGCACCATCACCCCCTGCCTGACCACCGAGCGGACAAATCCGTAACGATGATCGGCTATCACCGCCTCGGGGGTTGAGTCGAGCGTGGCGGAAAGGTGCGCGGCCAGGGAGGAAACAGCCTGTTCAATGGTTTCGAGAACCGCGGCGTCGCGCACCGCATCCCGCACCTGCTCATGGACCCGTTTGTCGCCCTCGAGCAGCTTCATCGCCAACCAGGCCGGGGGATAGGTTCCGGCGAGGATCCCTTTCTCCTCGACGAGTCCGGCGAGGTTGAGAATGGCGCGGTCGAGATCGTCACCATAGGAGACCGGGCGGGATCTGGGCGGGGAAGGGTCGCGGGCCTCGGCCACGGCGGCGGCAAGAACCTCCCGCACCCCCTCGCCGCGGCGGGCCACCAGGGGAACCACCCGCACCCCGAGGATGCGGCCCAGCTTTTCCACATTCACCTCGATGCCGCGGTCGCGGGCGACGTCGATCATGTTCAGGGCCAGGACCACCGGCAGCCCCAGCTCGAGGAGCTGACAGGTGAGATAGAGGTTGCGCTCGAGGTTGGAGGCGTCAACGATGTTGACCACGGCCTGGGGGCGGTTCCTGACCAGGTAGTCGCGGGCCACCACCTCCTCCTCGGAGTAGGCGGTGAGGGAATAGGTGCCGGGGAGATCGACCACGGACACGGTGACGCCGTCAAAGGAGCAAAGGCCCTCCTTTTTCTCAACCGTGACTCCGGGATAATTGCCCACGTGCTGGTTTGCGCCGGTGAGGCGGTTGAAGAGCGTGGTCTTGCCGGCGTTGGGATTGCCGGCGAGAGCTATCTCTATACGCTCCGGATTCCGCGCGCCGGCGCTGTCAGCCATCCTCCACCTCCACCTCGATGTAATCGGCCTCGTTGTTGCGCAGGCTCACCACCGCGCCCATCACCTTGACCGCCACCGGGTCATAGAGCGGCGCCCGGCCCTGGACCTTTATCCGCGCGCCGGGCACGATTCCCATCTCCCGGATGCGCAGCCCCAGGTCGCCGCCCACCTTGACGGCGCTGACCGTCCCGGCCTGGTCCCGGGCCATGTTTCGCAAAAGGATCTTCCTGGCGCTCAAATTCCGGCCTCGCTTGACTTGAAATACGGATTCTTGCCGACGGCGGGCAAAGAGATGTTCGCAGCCGCAAAAAAAAATCGACCCGAGTCTCAACCCGGGCCCACGAGCCGCAACCGCCGCATCTACTCTATATAAGGGCAGCCCCGGACACTGTCAACCGCAAGGCGCAGGCAATTTCCCCTTTACAGCAAGGGATTTACCGTTATTGTTCCCTTCGAGGGGAAGCCATGCGTCTCCCGCCAACCCGAACCGGAAACATGTCATGGAGCCATCCAGGGAACGCCAGAGCATAAGAAAAAAGGTCAAGCGGCTGGCGCCGCTGTTCGAGCGTTACGGCCGCAGCCTTTCCGACCTGGACGCCACCCTGAAGTGGAAGTCCCTGGTCCTGGTGCTCGGCAACTTCTCATCCGGCAAGTCCACCCTGATAAACGAGCTGACCGGCTGCGACATCCAGAGAACCGGCCAGAGCCCGACCGACGACTCCTTCACCGTCATAACCCGGCCGGATCCGGGCATGGAGCCGACCGAGACCACCGGCGCGAGCCTGGTGGCGGACGAGAGCCTGCCCTTTTCGGGGCTCAGGGCCCACGGCGAGAACTTCATCTCCCACTTCCGCATGCTCACCGTGGACTGCGACCTGCCCGACGATCTGGCCGTCATCGACACCCCCGGCATGCTCGACGCGGTAACCGAGAAGGACCGGGGCTACGCCTACGACCGGGTGGTGGGCGAGTTCGCCCGCCTGGCCGATCTCATCGTTCTCATGTTCGATCCCCACAAGGCCGGAACCATCCGCGAGGTTTACCGCACCATCCGCGACACCCTGCCGGAGAACGCGGGCGAGGACCGCATCGTCTTTGTCATGAGCCGCATAGACGAATGCGACAACCTCGGCGATCTCGTGCGCTCATACGGCACCCTGTGCTGGAACCTCTCGCAGATGACCGGCCGCAAGGACATCCCCAGGATATTCATGACCTATGCCCCGGCCCTGGCGAGAAACGACACCCCCGGCCTTTCCGAATGGCTGGCCGAACGGGAGGAACTCAAACAGAAGATTCTCTCGGCCCCGGCCCTGCGGTTCAGCCACATGCTCGAACACATTGAAAAACAGGTGGGCGACCTGGCCATGACCGTGGAGGCGGTGGAGACCTTCGCCAGGCGGGCCAGAAAACTCCTCGGCCAGACATTGAGGGCATGCGCGGTTCTCGCCGCGGCCCTGTTCCTTTTCGGCGACATCGTCCTCCGCGCCTTCACCGGCTGGCCCGACCCGCCGCTTCTGTCCGCAATGCTCAACGGCAAGGCAGGGGCCGCGTCGCTCATCACCCCGGCCGCGCTCGCGGTCATCCCCTTTGTCGTCGGGATATTCTGGTTCAACCGCTTCGGCTTCGGCAGCGTGAAAAAACGGCTGGCCGAAGACCCTGACGCCCTGGTCCGCACCGGCTCGCAGTTCAGGCGGAGCCAATGGCAGCGGCTGCGCGAGGCGGCACTGAGCCACATAAGCGACCTGAAGGTTAAAGAAATCTTCGCAGCCCACGGCCGCAACCGCCAGCGGCTGGACCGCTTCATCGAACGCGAGATCCGTCCTCTCTACCGCAAATAAAAGGTGATTCTGCCCCCCCAATCACCCCATTTCCCGTAAAACTCCCCTCATAAACCGGTATTTTTCAGGAAAAACGGCAATCGCCCGGCGGCGGACAATCGGCCACCCCAACCTGCGAATGCGTCTGCAAAACCTCCCTGTAAACTTTACGGGCAAAGGAAAAAAACCTGACCCTGCAAAACAGGAAATCAGAAAAAGACGGAGAAATTTTTTCCGCCATATTTTTTTTCAAGGCAGTTCAAGGCGTTGGATAAAAACAGAAGAAAACGGAAGAAAAAAACAGGAAAAACGAGAAAAACAGAGTTCTTTCCACAGAATGTTTTTTGTCATCCCAAGGGCGCGCTTCTCTAACACCGGGAAAATCCAACAACTTCCAGCCCTTCGGCCAAAGAGGCCTTATATCAGGCCGTTAGCCGGACGCGCCACCCCAACCATTTGATTGACCGTCATTTTTTCCTGTTGATAACTTCTTGACAACCCGCGGCCAGGGGGAACGGCGCAACCGGAAAATTCCGGCAAAACCCCTTTTGACTTAAAGCCCGGCCGCCAATTAGATATCTGGCATCGTCATCCCATGCCCCGCGGACACGCCGCTTCCTGCGGCCTTTCCGTCCAGCCGTCTGCAAGCGGGACATCTTTTGGGGAAATGACATTCGGCCTAAGGCGCAACGCCCGCAGGCCTCCAGGGAAAATTACATCAGGAAAGGGAAGGGGAATGGCCTGGGAAAACATCAAAAAAGCTCTGAGCCGCAGTCTTCCGGCAAACGAATTCGAATTGTGGATAAAGCCGCTCGTCTGCCTTGAAAGCAGCCGCGAACGGCTGGTTCTCGCAGCCGAGAACGCTTTTTTCGCCCGCTGGGTCTCGGATCGCTACGCAAGAGAGCTCAGAAACAGGCTCACCGAACTCGGCCGCAGCGAAACCGAGCTTGTGATAAGGGCCGCGGACGAAGGCGGGGCCGCGTCCGCCCAGCTGGCCCTGCCCCACATGCCCGAGGCCAGGGAATCGGTGGTCAGAACCCTGCATCCCCGTTTCACCTTTGACGAATTCATGACCGGCGAGTCGAACGCCATGGCCCGCACCGCCTGCGACGCCATCGCCAACGGCGACACCAGCCTGGGCCAGGCGGTGTACCTAAAGGCGGGTCACGGGCTGGGCAAGAGCCACCTGACCCAGGCCGTGGCCCACCACGTGCTCAGGAACCGGCGGGGCGAGGTCATCGTCTACCGCACCGCGCACCAGTTCACCGCCGACATGGTCAGGTCCATCCGTACCGGCGACATGGACAGTTTCAACCGCACCTACCACGGCTGCGACATCCTGCTCCTCGAAAACCTGCCGGCCCTGAGCGGCAGGACCAAGAGCCAGGAGATAATCGTCCAGGCCATAGACACCCTGACCGAACGCGGCAAACGCATCATCTACACCGGCAACCTGGCCCCGCTCGATATCGACGGCATTGATCCGGAGCTGAAATCAAAGCTGTCGAGCGCGCTGATCGCCACCATCAACCCGCCAGACCGCCTCACCCGGATCCACATCGTCCGCCGCAAGGCTAAGAACTGCGGGCTCTCCCTGTCCGAAGAGCTGGTGGAGATGCTCGCCCGCGATCTCACCGGCGACATCCGCCGGGTGGAAAGCGCCATCGCCACCATCAAGGCCAGAGCAAGCCTGGAGAAGAAGAAACCGGATCAGAACCTGGTCGAATCGGTGCTCAGGGACATCCTCGGCCGCCAGCGCCGCATGACCGCGGAAACCATCCGCGACTTCATCGCCGACCAGTTCAGGATTCCGGTGCAGACCCTCAGATCCCGCACCCGCAAACGGGCCGTGGCCCTGCCGCGGCAGATCGGCATGTACCTGGCCCGCAAACACACCGACGAGGGGCTCGCCGCCATCGGCCGCGCCTTCAACCGCGACCACTCCACCGTGGTCCACGCGGTCCGGGCGGTCACCGAGCAGATGAACCGCTCAACCAGCATCAGGGAACAGGTGGAACTCATCGACCGCAAACTTGCCGGAGAAGGGTAGGAAGGAGAATGAAGACCGTCTGCTGCATCTGCCAGCGCCGCCGGATAGGCGACGACGTCTGGATCGTCGCGCCGCCGGTGGAGAAAAGGCCGCCGGAGCCGGTGTCGCACGGATACTGTCCCGACTGTTTCCGGATCATGATGGAAAAGACCATGCGCAACCGCCTGCACCAGAAGTGGATAAGGAGCTCGGGGATCTGACAGCCCGTTGAAAAAACGGAACGAGCGCCGCAGGTTTTCACGTGCCGCCTGGAAGACGGCTTGGTCAGAAGTGATGGACTCGTAAAAAGACCGCATCGCGGGCTTGTTACGAGCCGGTCAGAAGTACACCGGTTTTAACTCGGGCCCGCCGGCCGCGGCCCCGCCTGCGGCGATGCGTTGCGCCGTCCGTTCCGCCGCGGCCATCATCTCGTTCATGCCGATTCCATCCCAACCGAAACCGCAGACCAGAAGCCCAGGCTGCGTCTCTTCCAGTTGCCGCCGCCAGGCAAGAAGCGCCGTGTGGCCCATTTCCATCTGCGGGATTCCGGAAGCTGGCCGCAGCACCTCGACAAAATCGGGACGGCCGTCAAACCCGAGAATATCGCCAAGGTCGCGACCGACCGCGGCCACCATTTCGGCGTCGTCCATGCCGGCCCGCTCCGGATGACGGCGGCCGCCCACCAGTACCTCGAGCAAGACCCGGTCCCCAGGGCAGCGATCCGGAAACATGCTGGAGGTGAACATGGCGCCGAGGGCGAAACGTTTCTCCCGCTCCGGGGCCAGATATCCGAATGCCTTTGGCAGCTCAAGCCGGCCGCGGTCAACCCCGAAAAGGACGTTCACGATAACCGCTTCGGGGATCTCACGCACAGGCGGCGGGGAAAGGGAAGAAAGCAGGGCCAGGGCCCGGTTGACCGGCAGGGCGCAGACCACGGTTCCGGCCCGGACGCTCCCGCCTTCGCATTCCACTGTCCAGCCGCAGGCCTCACGCCGCACCGCGACAGCTGCGGCGTCATAGACTATGTTCCGGTCCGCGGCCAGGGCGTCGATCAACTCTTCCATGCCGCCAGGAAAGTTGAGCATGGAAGGCAGGCCGCTGCCGCCGCCCTTTTTCTTCTTTCCGACAAGTCCGCGCAGGACCGAGCCGTGCTCCTTCTCCAGGGCCCGCACGCCGGGCATGACCGCGTCGATGGAGAGCCGTTCCATGTCGCCGGCGAACGTGCCGGTGACCGCGGCGTCCACCATCGGCAGAACCCCACGGCCGAAACGGCGGGCGGCCCAGGCGGCCACGCTCTGCTCCGCCGGATCTGGTTTTATGAACAGGTCGCCAAGCAGGCGCAGCTTGCCCCGAAGGGAAAGAAGCGGCGAGGACATCAGGGCCGGCGGCGACTGGGGCAGGGCCACGAGCCGGCCTCCGGAGCAGATGTAGCGCTTGAAATCGCCGAGCGGCGCGGCCTGGACCCGTTTGTCCAGGCCGGTGTGTGCAAGAATCTTGCGGCTGGAAGGGTTGTTGTCGAGAAAGCCGTGCGGCCCCCACTCACCCCGGTAGCCGTCTCTGGCAAAGGAACGCACCGCGCCGCCCGGCCGGGACGAACCCTCGAACAGGATTACGCTGCGATCCGGCGACAGGCGGGAAAGGAAATGGGCCACGCTCAGCCCTGAAAGCCCCGCGCCGATGATGACTATGTCTGCCTGATCCATATCGCAAGAAACCTCCCGGAGACGCCGTGCCCTGCTGTGTTGCGGTTCCGGCGATATTGTCGTAATCTTGTTGGCCCTGCGGCAAGTTACGGGCCAACGGGAATCGCGCCCGCCCCGGTTGAGCTTGCGTGGAGCCGCTCCCGGCTTGCCGTTGGTTGCGGGCCCGGCAACCGGCAACGCCGGACCGGCCGCGGCCGTCACCCTTCACAGCCAATGATGAACAAAAAAAAACAGCCCGCGGTACGCATCATATATTACTCTTTCAGCGCCCAGACCGCATCCCTGGTCCGGGCCCTGGCCCGCGGCATGGAGGACAGCGGGGTGCGGGTGGAAAAGGTGCGCCTGGTTCCGGCCGCGCCCCTGCGCTTCCCCCTGTGCTCGATCCCGGTGACGGTCAAGATGATGCTTACCACCCTTTTCCGGCGGAGGATTCCCATCAAGCCGCCGGAGACCGCCGGCCCGGAACCGGACCTCACCATACTCGCGGGCCCGACCTGGTCATACAACCCCAGCGGACCGGTCCTGTCGTTTATCGACCGCTACGGCCGCAAATGGCTCGGCGGCCGGACCGTGCTGCCGCTCATATCCTGCCGGGGATACTGGCGCATGCACGCAGCCGGGCTTAAAAGGCTGCTCAACCGCTGCGGCGCCACCGCGCTCGCGCCCCTGGTGGTCACCCATCCGGCAAGGGAACCGTGGCGCACCATTGGCGTGTTTCTCAAGATCGCCGGCCGCACCCCGGAAAGATCCCGTTTTCTCGGCAAAAGGTATCCCCGTTTCGGCCACAGCCATGAACAGATGAGAAGGATGGAGGAAACCGGCCGGCGGATCGGCGGGGAGCTGGCCGCTGGCCGCTGGCCGGAAGACATCAGTATTCCACCCCGGCCGCTGCCTTGATTCCCTTGCGGAAATGGTGGCGGATCTCGCGCATCTCGGTCACGGTGTCGGCCATGCCGAGCAGGGCCGCGGGCGCGTCCCGGCCGGTGACCACCACGTGCACTGAAGCCGGACGCTCGCGCAAGGCCCGAACGACCTCGTCCTCCGACAGGATTCCGTAGTTAAGCAGGTAGGTAAGCTCGTCGAGGACCACCAGGGCAAAGTCCCCCGAGTTCATCAGCTCGCAGGCCAGCCGCCAGCCGCGCCTGGCCGCGGCCGCCACCTCGTCCGGCGCGCTCTTCCAGGTGAAACCGCTTCCCACCCGGTGAACCGCCACCGCGTCTCCCAGCCGCGCCACCGCCTCCGCCTCGCCGGTCGGCCATTTCCCCTTGATGAACTGGACCACCGCCACCCGGCCGCCGTGGCCCGCCACCCGCAGGGCCTGGCCGAAGGCGGCGGTGGTCTTGCCCTTGCCGTTGCCGGTGTTCACCATCAGGAGCCCCTTTTTTTCCCTTTCCCCTCCGGCCACCTTCACCCTCCGAAACGTCTCTTCTGGCTCTCGTAATAATCGGCCCCGGAGGGATCGAGGGCGATGGCCTCATCCTCGAGCCTGACCGCCTCCTCCTGCCGGCCGTTGGCAAAAAGCGCCAGGGCCAGGGTATCGAGGATGTACCCCTTCCTGGATATGGCCGCGGCCCTTTCGGCAAGCTCCAGCGCCCTTTTCTCGTCCCTTATCCATGGAGCCCGGGAGATGAGCAGCAGCCAGGCCAGGTTGTTCATGATATCCGGATTGTCCGGATCCAGGGCCAGGGCCTGCTCATACATGGCCAAGGCCTCCCGCTCGCGGTGACGATCCTGGAGAAAATCGGCGTACGACTGGATCCACACCGGGTTGTCCGGCTCAACCCGCATCCGGTATCTGACCACCGCCTCGCTGAATCTGGCCGCGTCGGTGCGCGCCACCGCGGGCATGGCCCGGGAGTAGAGGAAAAAACCTGCGGCCATGGCCAGGACGAGAAGCGCGACCGCGGCCCTGACCTTGAGGTGGTGACGGGCCGCCACCCTGCAGTCGGCCTCGGCCCGGAGGAGGAAATCGATCCGCTCGCCGATGCCGAAGTGATGCCAGTTGGCCTCGTCGCGGATGTTGCCCGCCAGGATGGCGATCTTTTCAAGCACAGCGGCAAGGACGCGGCCGCTGCCGGTCTCTTCCAGGGCGGCGAGGTCGGCCTGGCGTTCGAAGTTGCGCATGAAGAAACCGAACAGGTAGCGGAAGTAGAGAAGCAAAACGACGAACATGGGCACACTGCCGAGAAAGCTCAGCATCTCTCCCGGATCGGCGCCGGAACTCTCGATGAGCCGGTAAAAGGTGTCGGTGCCGAGCAGCCAGTACACCGTCACCGGCATCAGCGCCTGGGCGAGAAAGGCAAAGCCTGCGAACACCAGAAGGTACAGCCACAGGTGCCGGTAACGGACATGGCCGTACTCGTGCGCAACCACGGCGCGGAGCTCCTCGGCGGTCAGGTTCTCGAGCAGGGCCGGGGTAACGAGCAGGAACCTGGCCCGGCGCACCAGGCCCATGATTCCGGCGGTGAGCGCCCTGCCCTCCATCACCGGCCACAGGCATATGTCGCGGACGGCGAGCCCCATGTCAGCGAGCATCTGTTCAATGGCCCGCCGCGCCGGACCCTGCTGAAGGCTGCGGCAGCCCCAAAGCCGCACCAGGACGATGGGGAAAAAAACGGCCATGAGCAGAAACACCGCGGCAAAGAACAGCATCCCCCCCCACCAGCTGTCGATCACATCCCGCACCGGCCCTGACGGCAAAAACTCGAGACCGTCGTAGATCAGGGAGAAAAGGATCCACGGCAGGATCAG
Source organism: Desulfobacterales bacterium (assembly GCA_026993265.1). Lineage (GTDB taxonomy): Bacteria > Desulfobacterota > Desulfobulbia > Desulfobulbales > JAJRZW01 > JAJRZW01. The sequence continues at coordinate 10,541 of JALWTY010000175.1, read as the reverse complement.
GGAGAGGTTGACCGAAAGCTGCCGGCCCGCATGGGCCGCGAACCCTGTTTCCGTCCGGAACGCCCGCCGGTACAGGGGCATGGCCAGCCACCATGCGGCTATGAGGTAGAAATGAAAAAAGATTATCCCGGCCAGATCGGCCACGGCGGGAAAGGCCGCGGCCAGAGGCAGGGCGGCGAAAAAACGTTTTATGGCGAGGAGATAGATGTCAACGGCAAAAAATACTATGGCGGCAAGGTTAAGGCGGACCAGCAGCCGGGAATAACCGGAAGGCGACACCGGCGTCCTGCGGACCATGACCCGGCCCGACAACAGGAAGAGGACGAACTTGCCGGCGACCACGGCGGCGGTCAGGACGGGAGGGAGCTGCGGCATGGCCGGAATCCCGCCGGTGGAAAGGACGAGGATCACCACCATCAGCCCTATGAGATTGGCGTAGATCACCTCCGCTACCGGGATCGGCCGTTACGGGCCAGGGCGTTGTGGCGCTCAAGCCCGATGACGAGCCGGAGCATCTCTTCCCGTGAAAAAATCCCCTTCTCCACGAAGTACTCCCCGAACCGCCGCTGCATAAGACGCTGCCGCCGTAGCAGTTCATCCACCTGGCCGCGGTCGAGAAGGCCGAGCTTGACCGCGGCGGCGCCGAAGGGCTCGAGGGTCCGGCGGCGGGAGAGGATGGTCCGCACCTGTTCTGCGGAGAGCATTCCCGCCTCGCGGGCAATCTCACCCAGGCGGGGCCGGTTCTGCCGCTGCCACACCAGGGCGCGGACAATGGTGCGCCAGTCGATCAGGCCGGAATAGTAGAGATAGTGACCAAGAAGCAGGGGCCGCCGCGGCAAGCGCGGGTTGTCACGGCCGCCCCCGCCGTTGCGCCTGCCGGGCCGCCTGTTTCCGTTATCTTTCCCGGCGGCAGACGTCTTGCCGGCCCGCTCTCCTTTCTTGCGGGCGGCGAGGAATTCGCCCAGTTCCTCATAGGCGCGCTGCAGGGCGATGAAATCATCGCTGTTGCCGCCGGACTTGTCAGGGTGAAACTCGTGCACCCTGCGGCGGTAGGCGCTCTTGACCCCGGACCACTGGATGTAATCGAGAAATTCCCTGGACAGGTTGAGTCCGTCGCCGAACAGCACCCGGCAGGCGCGGAAAAGCTCTTCTTCCTGGGCGGCGGGAAGCATGGCTTTGATGGACGCTCCCTTGTTATGATAGTCTCGTAACTGGTCCTGAGGCATCTTCGGCGGCTTCCGGATAAGGGAGCCGCGCCTGACGCGTCAGAAAACTCGTCTGTCCGAGGGGGGCGGCTCGTTGCTACACCGAAGCACAATCAACATCGTTGCCTCCTTGCATGCGGCCCGCTCCCGAACTCTCACGAATTCAGGTTTAATACAATATATAGTAGCGCTTGCCCTCTTACAACTCCATATATAGTAATTTCCCCCATAACATGATGTATTCGTAAAAAACCGGAACAGTTCCTGCGGCACAGGATGTATGATTCGTAACCTGCCGATACTTTTGATTTTTAACTTTTGCCTTCCGACCCTGCCACCTGCAAACGGAACTTGCCATGACTATGCTCCGCACCGCAAACATGGACGAACTCCCGGCCCACGGGCTGCTCACCCGGCTGGCGGCATCCCCGCCGGACCTTTCCGCGCAAGGGACTCTCACGCCCGAGCGCATATCATCCATGACCGTAGACAACGCCTCCTTCCGCCTGATCTACGGCTGCGAGCGGGTGACCCCGGAGGTCATCGACGCGCTCCAGGCCCTGGCCGGCCAGGCCAAGGCGGTGGAAAAGTTCGTGGCCATGAAAAGTGGCGAGGTGATCAACCGCATCGAGGGGTTCGAAAGTGAAAACCGCCAGGTTCTGCACACCGCCTGCCGCGACCTCTTCGGCGATCCTCCCTGTCACCGGGAAGCAAGCCAGGCCGCGGCCGACGAACTGGAAAAACTCGCCGCCTTTCTGAACGCCCTGGAGAACAAGGAAATCTGCGGCCCGGACGGGGCCCCCTTCACCACCCTGGTCAACATCGGCATCGGCGGCTCCGACCTGGGGCCGAGGGCGGTGTACCACGCCCTTGCGCCGTTCCGCGTCCCGGGCAGGACGGTGAGGTTCGTGGCCAACGTCGATCCCGACGACGCCGCAGGCGTGTTCGCGGATCTGGATCTGAAACACACCCTGGTAAACGTGGTCTCCAAGAGCGGCACCACCCTGGAGACCCTGACCAACGAGGCCCTGGCCCGGGGGCTCTTCACCGCCGCCGGGCTCGTGCCGGAAAGACACTTCATCGCGGTCACCGGCAAGGGCAGCCCCATGGACAACCCGGACCGCTACCTGGCGAGCTTCCATATGTTCGACTACGTCGGCGGACGCTACAGCGTAAGCTCCATGGTCGGCGGGGTCAGCCTCTCCTTCGGCCTGGGAACGGACAACTTCCGCGCCTTCCTGAAAGGGGCCAACCGCATCGACCGGGCCGCGGAGAACCCCTCCCTGCGGGAGAACATCCCCCTGATGATGGCCATGCTCGGCATCTGGAACCGCAACTACCTGGGCCACTCCACCCTGGCGGTCATCCCCTACAGCGAGCTTCTTTCCCTGTTTCCCGCCCACCTGCAGCAGTGCGACATGGAGAGCAACGGCAAGTCGGTGAACGTCCGCGGCGAACGCCTTTCCTATGAAACCGGGCCGGTCCTCTGGGGCCAGGCCGGCACCAACGGCCAGCACGCCTTTTTCCAGCTGCTGCACCAGGGGACCACGGTGGCGCCGGTGGAGTTCATCGGTTTCCGGCAAAACTCCCTCGATCTCGACCGCAGGATCGAGGCCACCACCTCGCGGGAAAAACTGCTCGCCAACCTCCTGGCCCAGTCCCTGGCCCTGGCCGCGGGGAAGAGGGACGACAACCCGAACAAAGACTTCCCCGGCAACCGGCCAAGCCTCATCCTCGTCGCCGACCGCCTCGACCCGGAGACCATGGGCGAGCTGCTCGCCATCTACGAAAACAAGATCGCCTTCCAGGGCTTTGTCTGGAACATCAACTCCTTCGACCAGGAAGGGGTGCAGCTGGGGAAAAAGCTCGCAAACACCATCCTCGCCGCGCTCAGCGGCCGGGAAAAACCCGGGCCGCTGTCCGGCGCGATGATGGAGGCGGCAGGGATATGACATCCCCTTGCACCAGGCCCGTTCCCGAACGCCCGCGATTTCATGGAGATGGAACTTGCAAAATCAGGCCATTGCCGCTAATTTTAGGAAGTTTTTAACTACAGGGCAGGACAAGGAAAGACCAACAGCGGAGAAAAGGGTATATGAGCGGAGCCGACAAGAGGGAGAGCGAAAGGAAGCCGAGCCTGAACCTCCTGGACTACGTCCTGCTCGACCCGGAGGGCAAGCCCTACAACCGGGCCATGGCCAGGACCCTGAACGTCAGCGAGAAGGGCATCCTGCTCGAGACTCATATGGAAATCCCGCCGGGACAGATGATGCTCATCACCCTCGGCCTCGACGACGACCTGGTCGAGATCAAGGGCCGGGTCACCCATTCCGAATGCTGCCGCACCGACGCGGAAAAGTGCTGCGCCGGGATCGAGTTCCTCGAGATGACCGACAACGACCGCCGCGTCCTGCGGCGCTACCTCCGCGCCTTCAACGACGAGAACGGCAAGGCCTGAACCGCCGCCGCTCACGGATTCAGGTTCAAAGCAGCCGCGAAAACCTATCCCAGAAATCAGGAAAAGACTTGGCCACGCAGCCGGGATCGTCCACCGCCATTCCCGGCACCGCAAGACCAAGAACCGCGAAACTCATGGCGATGCGATGGTCGTCGTGGGTCTTAACCGTTGTGCCCCGCTCCGGCAGGCCGCTCTTGCCGCAGCCGCGGACCACGAGACAGTCATCCCCCTCCACGGTTTTGATCCCGACCCTGGCCAGTTCCCCGGCCATGACCGCGAGCCGGTCGCATTCCTTGACCCGGAGATGGGCGATGTTGGTGATGCGGGTATCGCCGCGGGCAACGGCGGCCACCACCGCCAGGGTGGGGACCACGTCCGGGCAGTCGCCCATGTCCACCTCGATTCCCTGCAGGGGCCGCGGGGCTGACACGGTTATCCCGTCCGGGTCCTTCTCCACCCGGCAGCCCATCCGGGCGAGGATGTCCACGAAGACCGCGTCGCCCTGCATGGAGTCCGCAGGCACGTTCTCAACCCGCACCCGGCCGCCGGTGACCGCGGCAGCGGCCCAGAAGTAGGACGCGCCCGAGGCGTCGCCCTCCACCCGGTAGTCGCGGGCCGCATAACCGCAGGGCTGGACCCGGAAACAGGACAGGTCCTCCGCCGCCTCCACCCTGGCGCCGAACTGTTCCATAACCTTCAGGGTCATGCGCACGTACGGCCGGGAAAGGACCTCGCCCTCGATCCTGATCTCGCAGGGACGGCGGCAGCAGGGAGCCGCGAGCAGCAGGGAGGAGAGGTACTGGCTCGAAAGCCCGGGCGCGAGCGTGGTGACCCCGCCCTCGATGCCGCCGGCCTTTATCTCCACCGGCGGGCAGCCGCCGGGAGCGCAGTCTATCTCCACTCCCCAGCCGCGCAGGGCCCGGACCAGCGGCAGGATGGGCCGTTCCCTCAAGCGGTCGTTGCCGGTGATAACGATGCGGCCGCGGCCGAGGGCGGCGATGGAGGTGAGGATGCGGGTGGCGGTGCCGTTGTTGCCCAGGTATATCTCCCGGTCCGGAGCGGATATCCTGCCGCCGGAACCTTTTATCCGCCAGGGGTCCCCTTCCCGGTCCACGCCGATCCCCATCAGCGCGAGCGCCCGGGCGGTGTATTCGGTGTCCTCGCTGGCCAGGGGGCCGTGGATCAGGCTCTCGCCCTCGGCCAGGGCCGCTGCCACCAGGGCCCGCTGGGTTATGCTCTTGGAGCCGGGCACGCGGACCTCCGCGTCCACCGGCCGGCCTGCGGTCGCAAGTCTCTTCATCCGAACCTCTCCTCCAGCACCCCGCGCATGACCTCCTCCGGGGCCTTCTCCCCGGTCCAGAGCTCGAACTGGGCCATGCCCTGGTAAAGCAGCATCTCGAGGCCGTTCACCACCCGGCACCCGGCCGCCTCGGCCTCGGCAAGGAGCCGGGTGCGCACCGGCGCGTACACGATGTCCATGACCACGGGGAATCTCTTCACGGCCGCCGCCGGGACCGGGCACTTTTCCACATCAGGCTCCATGCCCACGCTGGTCGCGTTCACCAGGGCGTCGCCGCTGACATCTTCCATCTCCTCAAGGGGGACGAAACCGCAGCCAAGGTCGCGGGCCAGGGCCTCGCCCCGCTCGCGGCCGCGGTTGGCCACCACCACCCCGGCCCCGGCCTCGATCAGTCCAAAGCCTATGGCCCGGGCCGCGCCGCCCGCGCCGATGAGAACCACCCGGCTGCCGGCAAGCTCCATCTCCCGGGCCAGGGCCCGGTTGGCGCCGGTCCAGTCGGTGTTGTGCCCCACGAGCCTGCCGCCGCGGCAGACCACGGTGTTGACCGCGCCGATGGCCGCGGCCACCGGCTCGACCTCGTCGAGATGGGGGATTATCGCCTCCTTGTGGGGAATGGTGACGCTGAGCCCGGCCAGGCCGAGGCCGCGGATCCCGGCCACGGCCCGGGGCAGGTCGCTGACCTCGAAGGCGACGTAGACCCGGTTCATGCCCAGGGCCGCAAAGGCGCTGTTGTGCATGGCCGGGCTCAGGCTGTGGGCCACGGGCTTGCCGATGATGCCGTGGACCAGGGTGGCGCCGTCTATCTTCATGCCATCTCCCCGATGATCCGCCGCATGGCGGAAAGGGTGAGCTGCCCCGGCGCGGTGGCCCCGCCGCCCTCGTCCGGGGCAACGTAGCTCATGAAACCGCCGAGGAACAGGGTGGCCACCCGGCTTATCCGGCCCGCCTCGCCCATGCAGAAGGCGATCAGGGGAAAATCCCGGGCCGCGGCCTCTTCCAGCAGGGACAACACCCGCAGGACATCGTTCGGGCCGTGGGCCGTGGTCACGATCTTGCCCACATGGGCGCCGCTCTCGGCCATCCGGGCCAGGATGGCGGAAAGCTCCCGCGGGTCCGGGGTGGATGAGAAGTCGTGCCAGGATACGATCACCCTGGCGTCCGGGGCCGCGGCCCCGATCACGGCCCGGCGGCTCGCCTCCGGGGCGGAAAGCTCGATGTCGGCCCAGAACCCGCGGCCCGCCGCCTCGATCAGGGGCGCGGTCCGCTCCTCCTCGCTGCCGGAGAAGCCGCCGCCTTCCCAGGGGGGCCGGTTGGTGAAGAGGAGCTCGCGGCCCCCGTTTCCGGCGGCGGCGAAATCGTCTATACTCACCCGGGAGGCGAGGGCGTCGAGGCGCACCTCGATCACGTCGGCCGAGGCCGCGGCCGCGGCCGCGGACGCCACCTCCGCCGGGGTGGCCGCGGCTATGGAGACACAGATCTTTCCGGTCATCTCATCCCTTTCGGCAGGCCTGCCATGCTCGACCGTCTCTTCATCGCCATCGATCCGCCGGACAACATCCGCGCCGGCCTGGCCCGCATCTGTTTCGGGCTGAAAGGAGTCCGCTGGACCCCGGAGGAACAGATCCACCTGACCCTGCGCTTCATCGGCGAGGTGGACCGGCTCACCACCAGGAGGATCGACGAGGTCCTGCGCGAACTCCAGTTCGCGCCCTTCTCCATCTCCCTTGCCGGCTGCGGCGTCTTCCCGCCCAGGGGCATGCCCCGGATTCTCTGGGCCGGGCTGGCCAGGTCGGAGGAACTCTTCGCCCTCCAGGCAAGGATCGAGACCCGCCTGGTCAACCGGGCCGGGATCGCGCCGGAGGGAAGAAGGTATCACCCCCACCTCACCCTCGCAAGGCTCAAGAGACCGGTCACCAGGCAGGTGCGCGACTTCCTCGCCCTCCACGGCGGCCTTGCCAGCCCGGCCTTCACCGTGGAGCGTTTCCACCTCTACGAGAGCCGCCTTGCCCCGGGCGGGGCGATCCACAGCAAAATCGCAAGCTACGGGGCCACCGCCCCCTAAGTCCCTAAACCCCTCAAGCATGATGGCCTCGTAAAAACCCGGGACAGCACCGAAGGCACAAAATGCCTGATTCGTAACCTACCGATACTTTTGACTTTTTACTTTTGACTTTTGCCTTCCGGCTCGTAAAAATGCCGCAAAAGCGGGCCTTTTACGAGCCGGTCAAGCATGACCACCGCATGGGCGGCGATGCCTTCGCCACGGCCGCAGAACCCCATCTTTTCGGTGGTGGTGGCCTTGACGCTGACCCGGTCCGGGGATATTCCGGCGCTCCTGGCCAGGTTTTCACGCATGGCGCTGATGTGGGGCGCAAGCTTAGGGGCCTGGGCGATGACAGTGGCATCGAGACCGGCCACCATCCAGCCCCTCTTCCCGGCCATTGCCGCCACCTCCTCCAGGAGTTTCAGGCTCGATATCCCACGGTAGGCGGGATCGCTGTCCGGGAAGTGGCTGCCGATGTCGCCCGCGGCCAGGGCGCCGAGGATGGCGTCGCAGACCGCGTGGCAGAGGACGTCGGCGTCGGAATGGCCGTCGAGGCCAAGGTCCCAGTCTATCCGCACCCCACCGAGGACGAGTTCGCGGCCGGCGGCGAAACGGTGAGCGTCGTAACCGTGGCCGATCCTCGGGGGTTCTGCCCGGCCAAGCATGGCTTCGGCTATCATCATGTCCTCCGGTCTGGTCACCTTGAGGTTGCTCTCCGCGCCAGGCACCACGGTCACCGGAACGCCGGCGCGCTCGAGGAGCGAACACTCGTCCGTGCCGGTGAAGCCTTCCTCGTCCGCGGCGGCCATGGCCCGACGCAAGAGGGAGAGACGCGCCGCCTGCGGAGTCTGGGCCCGCCAGAGCCCGTCGCGCTCCACCGTGGCCACGATCCGGCCGTCTTCCACCCGCTTCAGGGTGTCGGCCACCGGCACCGCAGCCACGGCCGCGCCGTCCCCGGCCGCGGCCTCGATGCACGCGCGCACCAGTTCAGCGGAGACCAGCGGCCGGGCCCCGTCGTGGACCAGGACGACATCAACCCTGTCATCCAGCGCGGCAAGGCCGCGGGCCACCGATTCCTGCCGGGTAACGCCGCCCGTGACCAGGCGCAGACCGGGAATACCGGCGAGCAGCCGCCGCCCCTCATCGAGATGGGCGGCCGGAAGCGCCACCACCACCTCGCTTATCTCCTCCATCGCCGCGAACACCGCCACTGTCCGCGCAAGCAGCGGCGCCCCGGCTAGGGGCAGAAACTGCTTGGGCCGGTCCGCGCCCATGCGCAGACCGGCCCCGCCGGCAGGAATGACCGCGGCCACGGTGAGTTCTTTTATATCGGCCATGGGAATCCGTAAAAAACCGCAGCCATGCCCCATGGACAGGCAGCGAAGGATCACAAGGAATGCAGGGGTTCAGGTACGCCGAGTATTGCGCGACCCCGCTGTGACACGCAGATCGCAATTTCTGCGGCGCCATCAAAAATACCCGGAAAGACGCAGCGACCTGTAAGCCGAATTCTGTGCCCCAAAGGGGTGTGGCCATTTATCTTGGAGACCGGTCGCCCGGCCCCTCCTGCGACCTACCCGGAGACATCGGACGGGCCGCCCTCGAACGTCTCCCTATTTGGTCTTGCTCCGGATGGGGTTTGCCATGCCTTTCATGTCGCCATGAAAGCGGTGAGCTCTTACCTCGCCATTTCACCCTTACCCCTCGAAAGGGGCGGTATCTTTTCTGTGGCACTTTCCCCCGGTCGCCCGGCGTTCGCGTTACGAACCATCCTGCCCTGCGGAGTTCGGACTTTCCTCTGCCTGCGCGGGCAGGCAGCGGCCACGCAGCCACTGCGCCTTTCCGGATATTTTTCGCTTTCGCTCCACGCTGACTCCTTGCAATCGCAATTTCTGCTTAGCCATCCGCGTCGCGGAAATTGCGTCTGTCACCGGCCCTTCCGGTCGATGGCCTCGTTGGCGAGCCGGTCGGCGCGGCGGTTCTGTTCCCGCCGCACATGGGTAAAGGTAATCCGGCTGAAACGCTGCCGCAACTCCTGCACCTGACTGAAAAGTTTCTTCAGACCCGCGTCCTTCACCCGGTACCGGCCGTTGAGCTGCCTGACCACCAGTTCCGAGTCCATGCGGACCTCGAGTCTTTTTATCCCCCGGGCCGCGGCCTCTTCCAGGCCGTGGATCAGGGCCAGGTACTCGGCCGCGTTGTTGGTGACCCGGCCGAGATACCAGCGCCCGGACGCGATCTCCCGGCCGTCCGGCCCGGTGAGCACCGCCCCGGCCCCGGCCTCGCCGGGGTTGCCGCGGCTTGCGCCGTCGGTGAACAGGACCGCGGCGTCAGGGACCGCGTCAGCAGCACTGCGGCTGTCCCCCTCCACCGCCGGCCGGAACCTTCCGGCCAGCTCCCGCAGGATTTTCCTCACTTCAGCCGGATCAGCATCCGGAACCGCGGCCCGGATCTCGGCGTCGCCAAGGTTTTCCGCCAGGGCGGCAAGCACCCGGGAATACGATTGTGACCGTAACGGATTCACTCACCCTACCCTTCCGTGGTCTCGGGCTCGGGCATGTAGTATATCATCCGGTTGCAGGTGGGGCAGGAGAGCAGGGCGTCCTCCTTGAGCAGGTTGTTGTAGAGCTGCGGGGGCACGTTCATGTAACAGCCGTAGCATACCCCGTCCCTCACCCCGACCACCGCGACCCCGTCGCGGACCTCGCGGATCTTCTCGTAGCGGCCGAGGCGTTTCTCGTCGAGTTTTTTGGCTGCGGCATCCCGCTTCTTGAGGATCTTCTCGCGAGACCCGTTCAGCTTCTTCTCCTTGTCCACCGCCTCCTTCTCGGCCGCGGCCAGGGCCTTCTCCTCCTTTTCGCAGACCTCGCGGCGCTCGTCCAGCCGGGCCTGGACGTACTCGGCCTCCTCAAGGATCCGGACGATCTCGTCCTCGCGCTCCTTGTTGGCGGCCTTGGCGTCGTCGATCTCCTTGAGCAGGGACTGGTACTCCCGGTTGGTCTGGACGCTCATCAGCTTGTTCTGCCGGTCCTTGATCATGGCCTGGGCCTCTTCCACCGCAGCCTCGAGCTCCTTGCGGCGGGCCTCGCCCTCCTCAAGCCTGGCGGTGTATTCGGCAATGGCCTCCTGGTGGTCGGCGACGCTTTTGCGCATGGCTTCAAGCTCGGAGCTGGCCGCGGCCAGTTCCTCGTCGATCTTCTTTATCTCAAGATCAACCGCCTGCAACTGCACGAGATTCCTTATTACTTCCCGCAATGTTCGCACCTCTGTCCTTTATATTTTTACCTGACAATTGATGATGAAATCGTAACAACGGCTTCCTGCCGTTGTTACTCAACGGAAAGCCAAAGCGTAGCTTCGGCTTTCCTCTCGAAATTACGCAGTTTTTCAAACAGCGCAATTTCGCCTCCGCGTCCTGCGGCGGATGATGGACCCGTTGTTACGAGTCCATCATTGACGGCATCGTAAAAACTGCCTGGATACTGAAGGCAATACCTCGTTTAACCTTGCGATATTTTTGCCTTTCTGCTTTTG
>JALWTY010000174.1 GCA_026993265.1 Desulfobacterales bacterium | reverse complement strand
ATCCCTGCCCCTTCACCTGCAGGCGGGAATGCGAAAACTACATCCAGATGTGCGGCTGCCTGTGAGGGCATTCACGCCATACCGGAGGACTTCGGCGCCACGGCGGCAACCGGAGGCTCAGCCCCCCCGGCGCCCCCCTGTTTCCTCTTCTCCTCGAGCTCGACCATTTCCTGCTGACGCAGTTCGTTAACGGCCTCGAGCTTGATGAGATCAGCGGTGGCCGCCACCCTGCGGTCCTGTGGAGAGGGCTGGGCCGGGGCCAGGGCCGCGGCCCTGACCCGCTCCATCTTGCGGATGGTTTCTTCCGGATCACGTTCGCGGGAGACATCGATGGAGACGTCGCCGCCCACTGCATAGCGTTTGCCGTCCGGCCCCTTCCTGTATTCGAAGTGAGCCCCGCCGCGGGCAAGATCCCCGGCCACGGCGAGATGGGCCTGTTCGTGCCGTTTCACTGCCGCATCAGTGGCCTTGAGGCGGGCGAGCAGCAGACGGTCGGCAGTATCGAGATCATCTTCCCGCGTCTGCCCTGTCTTCCTTTCGTTATCCTTGCCGTCGTTGTTTCCCGCCTCTGCCCTGTCCTCCCTGTGGCTGCCGTCCACAGCCGGCTCAGGCCGGGTTTCAGGCTGCGCCACCGCGGAAACCGTCTGTCTGAAGGCGGACATCTGGTCCTCGTAGGCACGGGACACGCACTCACTGCAGTTGCCGCAGGTGCAGCGCTTCACGTCGGCCAGGGGATCGACCCTGGAGGCCACCCGGTTCTTCCACCATTGCCCCCGCTCGAAGACATCCCGGGGCTGGGCCGGGCCGGATGCGGCCGGCTCTATGGCCCCGAGACTGCCCTCCCTTGCCTGGGGCACGGGGTAACCGCCGGTCACCGCGGAGACCGAAAGAAGACGTTTGATGGTTGCAAGCCAGAAAGCCATGTCGGTACCCTGCCTGAAACATATCCGGCAAAACACCCCAAACGGGCCAGGACAAAAATCACGCCATATCTCTTTTCGGAGAAACAGGGGAAGGACTTTAAGAAAAAAATCACATGACAAAAAAAAATGCGGGCCAGAGGCCCGCAAGCAAGAAACTCCATCCGGAAAGGCGGTCACCGCTCACCAAGCGGAACGAACTTGCGCCTTTTCGGCCCCACGTAGACCTGGCGAGGCCTGCTTATCCGGCCGTTTGGGTCGTTCCACATCTCGATCCAGTGGGCTATCCAGCCCGGCAGACGGCCGAGAGCGAACATGACCGTGAACATGTTGACCGGAATGCCCATGGCCCGGTAGATGATGCCGCTGTAGAAGTCCACGTTGGGATACAGGTTGCGCTCGACAAAGTAATCGTCCCTGAGCACCACCTCTTCGATCTCCTTGGCCAGCTCGAGGAGCGGATCGCTGTTGATGCCCATGGCCTCGAGCACATCGTCGCAGGCCTTCTTTATTATCCGGGAGCGAGGGTCGAAGGTCTTGTAGACCCGGTGGCCGAAGCCGACCAGGCGGAACGGATCGTTCGGGTCCTTGGCCCGTTCGATGTACTTGCGGTAGTTGCCTCCGCTTGCGTGAATCTCTTCGAGCATCTCCATGACCGCCTGATTGGCGCCGCCGTGCAGCGGCCCCCAGAGGGCGTTGATCCCGGCGGAGATGGATGCATAAAGGTTGACCTTGGCGCTGCCCACCATCCGCACCGTGGCGGTGGAACAGTTCTGCTCGTGGTCGCCGTGGAGGATGAGGAGCTGGTTCAGGGCCCGCACCAGAGTGGCGTTGATCTCGTAGGGCTTGACCGGCGAGTCGAACATCATGTTGAGGAAATTGGCGCAGTATGAGAGATCGTGGCGGGGATAGACCAGCGGCGAGCCCAGGGATTTCTTGTATGAGAAGGCGGCGATGGTCCGCACCTTGGAGAGCAGCCGCGCCGCCATCATGTCGATATTCCCCATGGGGTTCTCGTTCATCTCCGGGTAGAAGTTGCAGAGGCAGTTGACCATGGAGGAAAGGATGGACATGGGCGAGGCCCCGGCCGGGAAACGGTCGAAGAAATGGACCATGTCCTCGTGGATGAGGGCGAAGAGACCGAGGAGCTCGCTGAAATTGCGCAGCTCGTCACGGTTGGGCAGGCGGCCGTGGATGAGGAGATAGGCGACCTCGATGAAGGAGCAGTTGGCCGCGAGATCCTCGATGGCGTAGCCGCGGTACTGGAGCACACCCTTTTCGCCGTCGAGAAAGGTGATGTCGCTTGCGCAGGAACCGGTGTTCATGTAGCCGGAGTCGATGGTGATATAGCCGGTCTCGGCCCGCAGCCTTCTTATATCTATGGCCTTTTCGCCCTCGCTTCCCTCGACGATCGGCAACTCGATGGTCTTCCCGTCCAGAATCAGCTTGGCCTTTCTGTCGGTGGTGAACTTGTCAATCATCGCAAAACCTCGTTTCCCGCAAGTCACCGGCCAGCCGCAGGACTTGCGCGCCCGGGCCGGAACTGGTAGATGAAGTCTTCTTTCCGTGCACCCTGCCGCAGATCCATGACTGCCGGAAGGCGGAAAACCGCCCCGGCGGCGCGGGCAGGAATGACCATACTGACATTTTTGGCCTTTTTTTTCAAGGCCGCGGCCCGGCCGACAACACCATGCGCCATGAAGACCCTTGCTGAACGAATGAAAATCTTCACCGAAGAGGTGACCATATATCCGGTCTCCTGCGAACCGCTGTGCGAGGGCAGAAGCGACTCCCAGTGGCTGGAGGCGGTCCTGGCCGGGGGCGCGAAAATCGTGCAGCTGCGCGACAAGGTCTCGGACGATCGCACCCTCTGCGCCAAGGCGATGATGTTCCGCGAAAAGACCCGCGCAGCCGGGGCGCTCTTAATCGTCAACAACCGGCTCGACATCGCCCTGATCTCCGGGGCCGACGGCGTGCACCTGGGCAACAGCGACATTCCGGCGGAAGAAGCGCGCAGGCTCGCGCCCGAACTCATCATCGGGGTGTCGGCCAACCGTCCCGAACAGGCGGAAAGCGCGGCAAGCCGGGGCGCGTCCTATTATAACATCGGCCCGCTCTTTCCCACCGCCACCAAGGAGGGGCTGCGCGAGTTCCTCGGCATAGACGCCATTGCCGAATGGTCGCGCCGTTCTTCCCTTCCCTTCACGGTAATGGGCGGGATAAAGTTCAACCATCTCGAAGAACTGGTCCGGGCCGGAGCGCGGCGGATCGCGGTGGTCACCGCCATCACCAGGGCCGCGGACATGGAAGCGGAGACCAGGCGCTGGCGCGAAACCATCACCAGGCTGTGGAGACTATGAAAACCCTCGAAAAACTCAGAGAAGAAACCCTGGCCCTGCTCGAATACAACTGCCCGGAAGAACACCGCGGCCGGGCCGCGGACCTGGTGGAGGAGTTCGCCGACGACCGGATCGCGGCCAACGTCCTCAACGAGTTCTACAGTACAGTTCCCGACGCGGAAGAAGACGCGGTTCTCGACCTGCGGCTCGTAACCCGCAGGGCCGGGCTCTTTCTCCTGTGCGCCATGACCGCGGCCGGCAAGAGCCATCTCTGCCTCGCCTCCATGGAGGAAGCGGCCATACTCGGTCCGCTCGACCATGGTCCGGGCGATCCCGAAATCCTTTCCTTTTTCGGTTTTGCCGACAACGGCGAGTTTCTGGCAAAGCACGCAGAGGCGGACCGCCTGGCCCAATACCGGCCGGTGGGCATGGACCCGGCGCTGTGCCCGGTGTGCGGCGCGGCCGACGGCGAATTTCACGTCCTCGGCTGCCCGGTGGAGACATGCCCCTGGTGCGCGGGCCAGCTCACCGCCTGCAACTGCCGTTTTGAAAAAAGCGGAAGAAAGAGCTTCAGGGGCGAAAGGGATATAGACCGTTTCGCACAACTGCTGGAAAAAAAGGGACGGGTGCCATTCCGGGCCGCGGACGAACGGCCCGGTTTCCTGGAAGAAAAACCGCGCTGAGACCGCCGGAACGGCGGACGCCTCAGCCCTTGCGCCGGGCCGCTCAGCGGTTGCCGGGGCGGTAGCTTTCCAGATAGCGGAAGAAACCGCTGTCCGCGCTGATGACGAGCCGGGTGTTCTCGCCCACCGCGGCCGAGTAGGCCTCGAGGCTCTTCATGAAGGCGTAGAACTCGGGATCGCGGCTGTAGGCCTCGGCGTATATCCTTGCGGCCTTGGCGTCGGCCTGGCCGCGGATCTCCTGGGCCCTGCGGTTGGCGCTCGACATGATCTCCTTGAGTTCCCGGCTCACCCGGCCGAGAATCTCGGCCTTCCTGCCCTCGCCCAGGGAACGCTTCTCGGCCGCTATTCTCTTGCGCTCGGAGATCATCCGCTCATAGACCTTGAGCCTTACCTTCTCAATGTAGTTGACCCGCTTGAACATCACGTCCACAAGCTCGATGCCGTACTGGGGCGTGATCTTTGAGGCGGCCTCGTGGACCATGGCGGAGATGCGGTCGCGGCCCACCCGCACCGGCTCGGCCATGGCCGCCTCCTTGTTGGTCATGGTGTCGAG
>JALWTY010000173.1 GCA_026993265.1 Desulfobacterales bacterium | reverse complement strand
AACTCGTAACAACGGCTTCCTGCCGTTGTTACTCAACGGAAAGCCAAAGCGTAGCTTCGGCTTTCCTCTCGAAATTACGCAGTTTTTCAAACAGCGCAATTTCGCCGCCGCGTCCTGCGGCGGATGACGGACCCGTTGTTGCGGGTTCATCATTGAATGGCCTTGGCCGTTGAACATTGAAGAGATCCGGTCGGCGTCCGCGCCGGCCGCTGCCCGCGTGGCGCTCCCGCAGGAGAACACATAATTCCCGATTGCGGCCGGCCGCGCTTGCCGGCGAAAGACGCAGAAACAAAATCCAAGCAGGAGGAAGTTGACAGATGGCTGTCAGGATCAGGCTGGCCCGTTTCGGCCAGAAAAAGAAACCCTTTTACCGCATCGTTGTCGCCGATTCCGAGGCTCCCCGCGACGGGCGGTTCCTCGAGGTGGTCGGCACCTACAACCCCATGACCGACCCGGCCGAGGTCACCCTCAAGAACGACAAGATCGCCTACTGGCTCGGCCAGGGTGCCAAGCCCACCGACACGGTCAGGTCTCTCATCGCCAAATACGGCGACAAGGGCGGCGAAGCCTGATGAAGGAGCTGGTCGAGTTCATCGCCACCTCCCTGGTCGACAGCCCGGACGATGTGCGGGTGGACGAGGTGGAGCGCGACGATGCCACCGTGTTCGAGCTCAGGGTCGCGTCCGAGGATCTCGGCAAGGTCATCGGCCGCCAGGGCATGACCGCCCGGGCGGTGCGGACCCTGCTTTCGGCCGTAGGCAGCCGCCGCGGCCGGCGTTACCGCCTCGATATCGTTGACTGATCCCCTGGAACCGTGACGGCTTTGACAGCCCCGTTGAAAACGGGCTGTTGAGGGGCAGCCTGCCGCCTTGCATCAGTCCCGTTCCCGAAGGCTCATCACGGCTCCAGACGAAAATTTTCCTGTTCCGGTTTATCCATGTCCGGCAAGGACTGGCGTGACGATTTCCTCGAGATCGGCAGAGTGACCAAGGCGCACGGCCTGCGCGGCGAGCTGCGGGCCTTTTTTATGGCCGGGGTTCCGGATTCCCTGGCCGGAATCCGCGATATCCGCGTCGACGGCCCTGACGGTTTCGAGGACTCCCGCATAGACCGGATGCGGCCGCGGGGCAACGGTTTTGTCGTTTCCCTCGAATGTTGCCGCGACCGCGACCGGGCCGAACTCCTGGCAGGGTCCGGGATCTGGGTGGACCGGAGGCTCCTGCCGTCCTTTCCGGGCAGCGGTTTTTTCTGGCGCGGAACGATCGGCCTTGCCGTTGTCACCGATTCCGGCCGGGAGGTGGGCCGGGTGGCGGAGGTGTTCGCCGCCGGCACGGGCGACATTCTGGTCATCCGCGGCAATGGCAACGAGTACCTGGTCCCGGCCCGTCCCGAGTTCGTCGCCACGGTGGACGCCCGCGCCGGCATCGTCATCACCCCGCCCGAGGGGCTTCTCGAGATATACGAGGAGGCCGGGTGAACCGGGCCTCCTGCCGCTCTCCATGCGCATCTCCATCCTGACCATATTCCCGGATTTTTTTTCCTCCTGCCTGAACGAGGGGATCATCCGCCGGGCGGTGGCGGGCAACCTGGTCGCCATCGAGGCGGTCAACATCCGTGATTTCGCAACCGACCGTCATTCCATGACCGACGACCGTCCCTTTGGCGGCGGCGAGGGCATGGTGATGAAACCCGAACCCCTGGCCGCGGCCATCCGGGCGGCCAGGGAAAAAAATCCGGCTGCGCCGGTGATCCTGATGAGCCCACAGGGCCAGGGGCTTGATCACGGCAAAGCCCTCGAACTCAGCCGCGAGCCCGGCCTCATCCTGGTCTGCGGCCGTTACGAGGGCGTGGATCAGCGGATAATCGACCGTTACATCGACATGGAACTCTCCATCGGCGATTACGTCCTTTCCGGCGGCGAGCCCGCGGCCCTGGTGGTGGTGGACGCGGTCGTAAGGCTCATTCCCGGCGCGCTCGGCTGCGGCGAGTCGGCAAGCTCGGACACCTTTTCCCGCAACCTTCTCAAACATCCCCAGTACACCAGGCCCAGGGAGTTCGAGGGCGAAGCCGTGCCGGACGTGCTGCTCTCCGGCGACCACGAGGCTATAGGGACGTGGCGTTTCGTCGCCGCGGTGCGGCGCACCCTGGAGCGGCGGCCGGACCTCCTGGCCGGGGCCCGGTTCAGCCGGGAGGAGAGGAGGATACTGGCCGCCGAGGGGTTGCTTGCGGCGGTGGACGCGGCGGTTGCGGAACATGGGCGGGGCCGGGATGATTGACGTGGCCCTGGTCCACTACCCGGTGCTCAACCGGCAGGGCGAGGAGATCGGCGCGGCGGTGACCGGGCTGGATATCCACGACATCGCCCGGACGGCGCGGACCTACGGGGTGGAACGCTTTTTCGTGGTCACTCCCTACCAGGCGCAGCAGGAGCTGGTGCGGGAACTCGTCCGCCACTGGAGCACAGGCCCGGGCGGCCGCCGCAACCCGGACCGGGGGGAGGCGTTGTCGCTGGTGCGGGTGGCGGCAGACCTGGCCGAGGTGAAGGCCGCGGCCGGAGAGGGCGCCCTGTTCGTCGCCACCAGCGCTAGGGAGGGGGAAGGTTGCCTGGGCTGGGACGAGGCCCGCGGCCTCGCCCTCTCGAACCGGCGCTTGGTCCTCCTCTTCGGCACCGCGAACGGCCTCGCCCCGGCGGCCCTGGCCCAGGCCCACCACCGCCTGGCCCCGATCCGCGGGACCGGGGATTACAACCACCTCCCGGTACGCTCGGCCGTGGCCATAGCCTTGGACCGGCTGGGGGGATACCGGAAGCCGGAAGCCGGAAGACAGCGGACAGAACGGTAGGATGCGCCGTGCGCACCATTTGGACTGTTAAGGAGAAAATCAAAAACCTGTGGCGCGGCCGGTTTTTTTTTGCTATAAAGCCTTTTTCCTGTCTGTAGCAGCCAGAAGACAAAGAAACAAAAGTTTCCGGAGATAGTCATGAGCAAGATTCTCGAGACCATTGAACGTGAGCACATGCGTTACGATATCCCCGAGTTCCGGCCCGGTGACACGGTCAACGTCCACGTCCGCATCATCGAGGGCAACAAGGAGCGGGTGCAGATCTTCAAGGGCGTGGTCATCGCCAGGAAGCGCGGCAACATGGGCGCAAGCTTCACCGTCCGCAAGGTCTCCGGCGGCATCGGGGTGGAGAAGACCTTTCCCCTCCATTCCCCCCGGGTAGAGAAGATCGAGGTGGTCAGCCGCGGCCGGGTGCGCCGCTCCAAGCTCTACTACCTCCGCAACCTCAGCGGCAAGGCCGCGAGGATCCGCGAGAAGGGGATCAATTAAGACCTTTCTTTCAAAGGGGCGCCTGGCGCCCCTTTTTCGTTCATGCGCAGCCTCTTCCCCGAGCCGGACAACTTCTCCATCGAGCGCGGGCTCATCGCCGGCGGGAAGAGCCCGGTGGCCGGCGCTGACGAGGCCGGCCGCGGCCCGCTCGCCGGTCCGGTGGTGGCCGCCTGCGTCATCCTTCCTCAAGACCGCGGCTGCCACGCCATCTACCAGGACTCGAAAAAACTCACCCCCGCAGCCCGGGCCCGTCTCCTGGACGAGCTCACCGCTTCCGGCGCCCTGATCGGGGTGGGGGTCTGTTCCGCCGCCGAGATCGACCGGCTCAACATCCTGCAGGCATCCCTGCTCGCCATGCGCCGGGCCGTGGAAGACCTGGACGTGGTTCCGTCCCACATCCTGGTGGACGGCAAGTTCACCATCCCCATCGAGATTCCCCAGACCGCCTTGGTGAAGGGCGAGAGCCGCAGCGCCTCCATCGCGGCCGCGTCCATCGTCGCCAAGGAGACCCGCGACCGGATGATGCGCGAGCTCGACCGCCGGTACCCGGAATACGGTTTCGCCCGCCACAAGGGGTATCCCACCGCCATGCACCGCCGGGTCCTGGCCGAGATCGGCCCCTGCCCGGAACACCGCATGAGTTTCAACGGCGTGGCCGCGAAGCGGGAAGATGACCGTCCCCGGGCCCTCCGCCTGGAGCTGCGCGGATGAGCGGGGATGGCAGGGAACTGGGCCGCCGCGGCGAGGAGTTCGCCGCAGCCTATCTCACCGGGCGCGGTTACCGCGTTCTGGCGGTGAATTACAGAAAAAAGTTCGGCGAGCTGGACATCGTGGCCGAGGAGGGTGGCGAGATCGTCTTTGTTGAGGTAAAGACCAGAAGCAGCGCCAGGTTCGGCCACCCGCTCGAGAGCGTTACCGCGGCCAAAAAGCAGCGGATGGTCCGGGCCGCGCACGCCTGGCTCGCCGACAACCGCTGCCAGGACCGGCCCTGCCGCTTCGACGCCGTGGCCGTGACCGTGGCCCCGGACGGCGGTTTTCAGGCCGAGCTGGTCCGTGATGCCTTTGATGCCTTCTGACAGCCTGATATGCCTGCGGGAGACGGCCCCTTTTGAGGCTCTGAACGACCCCTGCTCCTGATAAGAAAAATGACTCTTCCTGTCGCCATAACCATGGGGTGCCCGGCCGGGATCGGGCCGGAGATCGCGTTGAAGTTCCTGGCCCGCCGCCCTGGGGGCTGCGTGGTCGTGGGCGATCTTTCGGTGCTCAGGCGGGCCGCGGCCGAGTTCGCCATCGAGGTGGAGCTTGCGGAATGGCGGCCGGGCGAATCCCTTCCCCGCGGCCGGGTGGGCGTGTATTCCCTGTCCTCCCTCGCGGACGGGCTCGTCTGGGGCGCGCCTGACGCGGAATGCGGCCGGGCGGCCGGGCTCTACGTCGAGACCGCGGCCCATCTCGCCTTGGATGGCCGGGTGGACGCGATCGTCACCTGTCCTTTGGCCAAGGAGTTTCTCAACCTGGGCGGTTACGGTTTTCCCGGTCATACCGAGATGCTCGCCGCGATCTGCGGCAGCCGGAATTTCGGGATGATGATGGCGGGCAGAGACCTGCGGGTCACCCTGGCCACCATCCACCTGCCCCTGGCCGAGGTTCCGGCCAGGCTGACCACGGAGGAGGTGGAGCGGGTCATCTCCCTGACCCGTGCGAGCCTCGAGCGCGATTTCGCCATCCCCTTGCCAAGGATCGCGGTGGCCGGGCTCAATCCCCATGCGGGCGAATCCGGCATGTTCGGGGACGAGGAGGAGCGGCTCATCGCCCCGGCGGTTGCCGCGGCCCGGGAACGGGGCTTGGACGTTCACGGGCCGCTGCCGCCCGACACCGTGTTCGCCCGGGCCGCGTCCGGCGCTTACGACGCCGTGGTGGCCATGTACCACGACCAGGGCCTTATTCCCTTCAAGCTTCTCCACTTCGAGGACGGGGTCAACTTCACCATGGGCCTGCCGATAGTCCGCACCTCGGTCGATCACGGCACCGCCTACGACATCGCCGGCCGCGGCGCTGCCTCGGAGGAGAGCCTTGCCGCCGCGGTGGAGCTGGCCCGGAGCATTGCCGCCAACCGGGCCGGAGGCAAGGCATGAGGGGGCGTTTCTTCGTTTTCGAGGGCATAGACGGCACCGGCAAGTCCACCCAGGTGCGGATGCTGGCCCAATCCCTGCGGCAGCGGGGCCTGGATGTGGTCGAGACCTTCGAGCCCAGCGACGGCCCCCACGGCCGCAGGCTGCGGGAGATGTTCGGCCGCCGCCACGAGCTCACCCCGGAGGAGGAGCTGGCCCTGTTCATGGCCGACCGCCTCGACCACGTGGAACGGGTGATAAAACCGGCCCTGGCCGCGGGAAAGACCGTGGTCTGCGACCGTTACTACCTCTCCACCGCCGCCTACCAGGGCGCGGCCGGGGCCGATGCCGGGGAGATAATCAGAAAGAACCGGGAGTTCGCCCCCGAGCCGGACCTCTTCATCATCCTCGAGCTGCCCCCCGCCATCGGCCGGGCCCGCATCTCCTCCCTGCGCGGCGAGGAACCCAACGATTTCGAGAAACAGGACTACCTCGAAAGGGTCGCGGCCCGGTTCGCCGCCTTCAAGGGCGGAAACATCGTCCGCATCGACGCCGCCCCGGCCCCGGACCTCGTCCACGCCCGGGTAATGACCGCGGTGGCCCGGTTCCTGACCCCCTGAAGGACGGCGGTAAAGCGTTTTTTTCTTGAAAAGACGCGATATTGTCAAGAAAATGCCCCGTCGAGGCCCGTGAAGCCGTCACGGGTTCAGGATGAAAGGTGACTTGTAAGGGAAAGCGGATGGCGAAATTAACAGCCCGTTGAAAAACGAGCGCGAGCGCAGATGAGGCAAGGAAAAATCCGGCGACTCGGAGCGAAGCGAAGAGAACGGCAGCAGCATGCTGCCGGCCCGAAGGGCGAGGCGCCGTGCGCCGAGTAAAAAGCGCAGTTTACATGGGGTCAATGAGCATTTTGAGCCGGATTTTGATGCCGCATCGTCAAGCGCAGTAGTTTTTTAACGGGCTGATAAGGAGGTTGCGGGAGGCTTTTTGAGGGCGCTGTTGTTTCAGGCAGGTGACCGTAATAGCCGCAAGGCCGTCAACGGGGGTTGGTTTTTTCCCAAGCGGCGCCGTTTTTTCAGGTAAGATGGATTTATGCGCAGGCCTGAAACGGTATTCACTCGAACCACGGGAGACAGACAGCCATGAGTGATGCGATCGTCGCCTGGAGCGGGGAGCTCGAGACCGGGGTGGAGGAGATCGACGCCCAGCACAGAAAACTCTTCGACCTCATGAACAGCCTGCAGGCCGCAGTGGCCGAGGGCCGCGAGCACGAGGTGGTGAGCGCGGCCGTGTTCGAGATGTCGGCCTACGCCGACCAGCACTTCAAGACCGAGCAGGCCTACGTGGAAGACGACCCGAGTTTCAAGGACCACCTGCTCGACCACTGGGAGTTCAGCAAGAAGTGCCTGAGCCTGGTCATGGGCCTCAAGAACGGCAACTCCGTCTCCCTCGAGATGGTGCAGTTTCTTTTGAACTGGTTCAAGAACCACGTGCTGGAGAAGGACGTGGTCATCATCAGGCGGCTGCGGCAGGAGGGAAAGATCTGATCCGGACCGTCTGCTGGGCTTCTCCTTTGGGGCGCGGGGGCTGTCTTGCTCCTTGCGCCCCTTTTTTGTCGTCCGGCGGCGACGCTCTTGAGGGGCGGCTTTTTGATGTGGGAAAAAGGCGAAAAATCTGCAATAATTACGGATTCGTAAAAAGTGTTTGGGCAGGCGAACCGGTACTACGCCCGGTTGTGACTGTTACCTTAGATCCGTGACGGCTTCGCAGGTTTTGAGGCGTCATTCGCTTGAAGAAATGTGTCTTTAACGCGAAATCACCTCGGCGGAACCTTGCCCCGCTCTCGAACGCTCACGGATCAGGGGTTCGATGTCTTGCCTTTTGATTTTTGCCTTCGGGGTCATGGATGCCCCGTGCCGCCGGCCGCGCCGGTTTTTCTGTTTTTTTTAATGAGCCATACACGCATCAGAAAATTTGCCCTGTTCCTGTTCCTTGCCGCGCTCCTTTCCGGCTGCGGCGGCACGGTGACCATGGAGCC
This sequence comes from Desulfobacterales bacterium, assembly GCA_026993265.1. GTDB lineage: Bacteria > Desulfobacterota > Desulfobulbia > Desulfobulbales > JAJRZW01 > JAJRZW01. The sequence goes on along the minus strand of JALWTY010000173.1, from coordinate 9,366 downwards.
CCGCGCCCGTCTCGCCGGCGGTTTGATGGACGAGCCGGTGGACGAGGTGGATCACGAGTGTTCCTATTTCTATTTCCTGTGGGGCCGCACTTCCGAGCTTGACGGCAAGTACGAGGAGGCCAGGGAGGCCTATGAGAAGTCGCTGGTCTGCGATCCCGGCGCAACCGAGGTCATGCAGCGGCTGGCCACCCTGCTCATCACCATGGGCAAGAAAAAGGCGGCCGTGGTCTGGCTGAAGAAGGTGATCGCGGCCCGGCCGGAGGACACCGCCTCCCGCCTGGTGCTGGCCAACCTTTACTCCTCCATGGGCGACATTGACAAGGCCGAGGAGGAGTACGGCAAGGTGATTGCGGCCGAGCCTGACAACGGCAACGTCCGCCTGATGCTCGGCTCCATGTACGCCCGCAACCGCAGGTTCGGCGACGCCCGCCGGGTGATCGAGGAGATGGTCGAGCGTCAGCCGGATTCCTTTCTCGGGTACCATTATCTTGCCCGGCTCTACCAGCAGATGGGCCTTCCCGGCAAGGCCGCGGCCGCCTACGAGAAGGCGCTCGCCCTCAACTTCGAGCCCTCGCTCGCCTTTTCCCTTGCCCGGCTTTACGAGCACAACCGCCGTTACACCAAAGCAGAGGAGGTCTACCGCCGGGTGCTTGAAAAGAATCCTGTGGACGAGAAGGCCCGTTACCTGCTGGCCGATCTCTACCGCCGCCAGGGGCGCAACGAACGGGCCCTGGCCGAACTCGAGGAGCTGCGCACCTACACCGGCGACATCCGCGCAAGCGATCTTGCCATGGCCCGGATAATGATAGACGCCAAACAGTACGACCGCGCCCTTGCCATCCTCAGGCGTTCGCTCGCGGACAACCCCTCGTTTTCCGAGGCCAATTCCCTGATCGGCGCCATCTATCATGAGCAGAAAAAGGACGGCAAGGCGATAGAGGAGCTGGAAAAGGTCAGGCCCGGTTCCGCGGTGTACGAGGAATCGGTGCTGCTCGGGGCCCGGATCCTCGAGCAGGCCGGCAAGGTGGACGAGGCCCTTGATTTCCTCGAACGCCGCACCAGGGACAAGAAGAGCGCCCGCAAGCGGTTTTTTCTCTACCAGTCCCGGCTGTGCCGCATGACCAGGCGGTACGACCGCGCCGCCCGGATCATCGCCAGGGCCATGCGTTTCTATCCCGACGACCCGGACATCTACTTTGAGAACGGCCTTCTTCTTGACAGGAAGGGCGACGTGGACGCGGCCCTGAAATCCATGGCCAGGGTGATAGAGCTCGACCCCAGGCAGGCCTACGCCCTCAACTACATCGCCTACACCTGGGTCGAGCGGGGCGAGAACCTGGACAAGGCCGGGGAATACCTGAAGAGAGCGATGAAACTGCAACCCGACGACGGCGCCATCCGCGACAGTTTCGGCTGGCTCCTCTACAGGCAGGGGAAGTTCGTTGAAGCGGCGCGGGAGTTGCGGAAAGCCGCGCAGATGGCCCCGGACGATCCCCTCATCAGCGAGCATCTCGGCGACGCCCTGGTGAAACTCGGCCGGGTAAGGGACGCGCTCAAGGCCTACCGCCAGGCGGTGGAAAAGACCAGCGACAAGGCCCGCCGGATGATTATCGAAAAGAAGATTTCCTCGCTGCGGTCCTCTTGATGAGATTCCTTTTTCTTGCCATTGCCGCCGCCCTGCTCGTTTCCGGCTGCGCCGGGCTTGAAGCGCCCGGGCCTCTGCTCCCGGCCGGGGAAAGGGAGAGGGTGGTTGCCGCTTTTTCCCGTTTTGCCGCGGATCAGGGGAAATGCCCGGCCGGGATCGAGGCCGGATTCAGCGGCGAGATATCGGCCGGGAACCACCGCATGCCGGTTTCCGGCGAGATCAGGATGCGGGCGCCCGCGGACGCAAGCCTCACCGCGGTTGACCCCCTTGGCCGGCCCGCGCTCATTGCCGCGGCCGAGAATGGCCGCTTCACCGTGGTAAACGTGCCTGAGGCTGTGGTCTACACCGGCCGTCTTGACGGGGCCAGGGTAAAGGAAATCCTGCCCGCGCCGGTGGGCAGGGAGATTTTTTACTTTCTTGCCGGGATGCTGCCGCCGGGGCGTCTTTCGGTAAGGGGAGCGTACGCATCAGGGCGCGCCGGTCTCTTTTACATCGATTTCACCCTTGCCGGGGAAGAGGGCTTTGTCCATGAGATCCTTTTCGATCCCGGCCGGAGAAGAATAGTCTCTCACGCCCTGCTGGACGGGGACGGGGACCGGCTTTTTTTTCTTGAGTACGGCGCGGCCGGAGCCGGATGCATTGCCGCCGAGGTGCGCGCCTCTGCGGCCGGAGCCTGGTTCAGCCTGCGGCTCGACGGTGTTTCCCGACTGTCGGGCAGTGATTTCTCCCTTTCCTGGCCGCCGATGTTCAGGGTGGTGGAAGTGCGCTGATAACAGCTGTTGGCTGGTGAAGTATATTATGCGAAATGAGAACCCCCGGCCTGCCCGCGCCGGTGAACTTGAAGAAATCCTTATGGAGGTCTCGCGGCCGGGCCGTTACCTTGGCAACGAGTTCAACGTCCGCCGCAAGGAATGGGACGCGGCCGCGCTGCGTTTCGCCCTGGTCTTTCCCGACCTCTACGAGATAGGCATGTCCCACCAGGGGCTGCAGATCCTCTACCACATAATCAACAGCCGCGGCGATCTGCTGGCCGAACGCTGTTACTGCCCGGCCCCGGACATGGAAGAGAGGCTGCGCAGCCGCGGGATTGCGCTTTTCTCCCTCGAGAGCCGCCATGGCCTTGCCGAATTCGACATTCTCGGCATAACCCTGCCCTACGAACTCTGCTACACCAACATTCTCACCATCCTCGACCTTGCCGGGATCCCGCTTTACGCAGACGAGCGCGGCGGGGAGCATCCCCTGGTCATCGGCGGCGGCCCCTGCGCCTTTCACCCCGAGCCGGTGGCGGACTTTTTTGACGCCATCCTCGTGGGCGACGGCGAGGAAGCGGTGCTCGAAATCGCCGACGCCGTGATGGCGGCCCGCAAGGAGGGGCTGGACCGCAAGGACACCCTTGCGCGGCTGGCCCGGATCAATGGCGTGTACGTGCCTGCCTTTTTCGAGCCCTGTTACGGCGGTGACGGACGTTTCGCCGGCATGAAGCCGCTTGCCCCCGGCATGGAAAAGGTGCGCCGCCGGGTGCTTTCCGAACTCGGGCCGGGCGAACATCTGAAAAAACCGCTGGTGCCGCTGACCAGGGTGGTCCACGACCGTCACGGCGTGGAGGTGGCCCGCGGCTGCACCCGCGGCTGCCGTTTCTGCCAGGCCGGGATCATCTACCGCCCGGCCCGGGAACGCGGCCCGGAGGATATCATCAGCCTGGCCCGCGCCGGGGTGGAGAACGGCGGCTACGAGGAACTGGCCCTGCTGTCGCTCTCGACCGGGGACTACTCCTGCCTGCCCGGGTTGCTCTGCGCCCTGGTGGACGAGTTCCTGCCCCGCCGGGTGTCGCTTTCCATGCCGTCCATGCGGGTTGGCACCCTGACCGCCGAGGTGATGGAGGAAATAAAAAAGGTCCGCAAGACCGGGTTCACCCTTGCGCCCGAGGCCGGCTCCGAACGGCTGCGGCAGGTGATAAACAAGGGCATTACCGAGGAAGACCTGATGGCCGCGTGCCGCGCCGCCTTTGACCTGGGCTGGAAACACCTCAAGTTTTATTTCATGTTCGGCCTGCCCACCGAGCGGGACGAGGATCTCGACGCCATTGCGGAGCTTGTGAAAAAGGCCGCCCGCCAGGGCCGCGGCGGCCGGATAAACGTCAGCGTGGCCACCTTTGTTCCCAAACCGCACACCCCGTTCCAGCGCGAGCCCCAGCTTTCGGTGGAAGAGGGCAGGGAGCGGATAGACCGTTTGAAGAAGATGCTGCCGCGGCGCGGGTTCACCATAAAATGGCACGACCCCAGGATGAGCTGGCTCGAGGGCGTGATGAGCCGCGGCGACCGCCGTCTTTCCCGCCTGATCGAGAGCGCGTGGAGAAACGGCGCCCGGCTCGACGCCTGGTCGGACTGGTTTGACGACCGGATCTGGAAGGATGCCGCGGACCGGTGTGGTATCGGCCTGGATGAATACCTTGGCGCAAGGCGCAGGGACGAGCCCCTGCCCTGGGACCACATAGATTCCGGCGTTGACCCGGAGTTCATCGAAAAGGAGTACGAGCGCGCCCTGGCCGGGGAGTACACCCCGGACTGCCGTTACCACGGCTGCCGGAAATGCGGCCTGTGCGATTTCAAGACCGTGATGCCAAGGGTCGCCTCCCGCGGCCGGGACTGGGCCGGGCCGCGGAGAACGGCGGCCCGGCACGGCGCGGAACGGGTGGAGAACGGAAAAAGATTCGCCCATGTGGTGACCTATTCCCGCACCGGCCCGGCCAGGTTCTGCGGCCATCTCGAGGTGGTTCAGATGTTCTACCGCGCCCTGCGCCGCGCCGGTCTGCCGCTTGCCTTCAGCCAGGGATTCAATCCCATCCCGAAACTCGCCTTTGGCCCGGCCCTGCCGGTCGGCACCGGAAGCCTGGCCGAGTTCTTTGTGTTTGAGGCGACCCGGCCGGTGAAAGAAACCGGCCGGATGATAGAGCGGCTGAACTCCTTTCTGCCCGTGGGGTTCCGTTGCACCGGATTGGCGCTTGCGGCTTCGAAAATGCCTGATAAGTTTATCTGCCGTTATCTTGTCCGCCTGCCCATGCCGGTTGACGGCGAGGCGGTGGAAGGGTTCCTCGCCAAGGAGCGGGTCGAGCTGACGCGCAAACGCAAGGGCAGGGAACGCACCTTTGATATCCGCCCCCTTGTCCGGGCGATCAGGGCTGTCGGGGAGGATGAGATAGAGATTGAGCTTGCGCACGAAAGCAGCAGGCCGGGCGTGCGGCCGGACGAGCTTGTCCGCCTCGTCTTCGGAATGGACGGCGCGGCTGTTGGGCAGATAAGCGTCACCAGAATCTGGTGCGACTGGCCGCTGGACGCCCGGAAGAACCGGCAGGTTCGTAAAAGTCGTTCAAACCGCGTCTGACAGCGGTCTGGAGATAGGAAAATGGCAACAGAACTGCTCATAAACGCCACCAGCTTCGAGGTGCGGGTGGCCCTGGTCGAATACGGCAACCTGGTGGAGTTCCATCAGGAACGGCCGGCGGAAAAGGGGCTGGTCAGCAACATATACAAGGGCGTGGTAAAGAGGGTGCTGCCCGGCATGCAGGCCGCTTTTGTCGATATCGGCCTCGAGCGCACGGGCTTCCTGTATGTGGACGACGTGCACATCGACAAGCAGCGGATGGAGAACGGCATCGACTCCTCCAACGGCCACGACGGCATCTGCGGCTACTGCGCCAACGGCTCGGCCGATACCCCGGCCCGCCGCGACGCGGGCATGAACATAGAGGACATGCTGGTTGAGGGGCAGGAGATCCTGGTCCAGATATGCAAGGACCCCATCGGCACCAAGGGCGCGCGCCTCACCTGCAACATAACCCTGCCCTGCCGCAACCTCGTCTTCATGCCCCTGACCGACCACATCGGCATCTCCAGGCGCATAGAGGACGAGGAGGTACGCCAGCGCATCCGCCGCGACATCGAGGATCTCCGCCCCGCGGACACCGGGTTCATCGTCCGCACCGTGGGAGAGAACGCCACCCGTGAAGACCTCGAGGCCGACATGGAGTTCCTGCTCCACCTGTGGGACGAGATCCGCGACACCGCGGCCTCGGTAAAGGCGCCCTGCATCGTTTACCAGGACCTCGACATCGCCCTGCGTTCGGTGCGGGACATCGTCACCCCGCAGGTGGGTCGGATCGTGGTGGACGATCCCGAGGTTCATGCCCGGGTGTGCCGGTTTGTCGAGACCTTTGCCCCCCGGCTCAAGGACCGGGTGGACTTCTTTGACGGCGATCTTCCCCTGTTCGACGCCTACGGCATCGAGATGGAGATAAACCGCGCCCTGGACAAGAAGATCTGGCTGCGCTGCGGCGGCTACATCATCATCGACACCACCGAGGCCCTCACCGTCATCGACGTCAACACCGGACGCTACGTGGGCAAGAACGACCTCGAGGAGACCATCTTCAAGACCAACATGGAAGCGGTCAAGGAGATCGCCTACCAGCTCAGGCTCCGCAACATCGGCGGCATCATCATCATCGATTTCATCGACATGGAGTCCGAGAGCCACCGCGACGAGATCGTTGCCGCCCTGCGCGAGGCGGTGAGGAAGGACAAGAGCCGGGTCAACATCCTCAAGGTGAGCGAGTTCGGGCTCGTGCAGATGACCCGCAAGCGCAACTCGGAAAACCTCGCCAACATGCTTTGCGAGCCCTGCCCCTACTGCCACGGCGACGGCATCGTCAAGTCGAAGCGCACCATCTGTTACGAGATCTTCCGCCGCATCGACCGCCAGGCCGGGAAGACTAGGGCGTCCAGCGTCACCGTGACCGCCAATCCGCAGATAGCCGCAATGATGATGAAGGAGGAGGCCGCCACCCTGCACGCCCTGGAAGAGTCCACCGGCAAGAGGATAACCATTACTCCCAAAAAGGATATGCACCTGGAGAAGTACGACGTTCTCTGGGAAAACGTCTGATCAGCCGTCCCGCAGGCCGTCCGGGGCCGTCTGCCGTGCCGGCGACCCGTCGTCCGCAAGGCGGGAGACGGAAAGTCCCATGCTCCGCGCCTGCGCGGCCCGCTCCCGAACGCTTGCGGGCTCAGGATAATTTATTGTTTCCCGTTGGGTTTTCCGCTAATCTTTCAGTTGATGAAATCGCTCGCAGGCTCCTTCCTCATCGCGACTCCAATGATGCCTGATCCCCGTTTCGCCCGGCAGGTGGTGTTGGTCTGCGCGCACAATCAGGAAGAGGGGGCGATGGGGGTTGTGGTGAACCATCCCAGCCGTCATAATCTCGCCGAGATCCTGGACGGCGCCGGCATACCGGTGTCGCATGACCGGTTGCCCGCTGTTCATTATGGCGGGCCGGTGGAGATGGAGTCGGCCTTCATCCTCTTTTCTTCCGATTACGACAGCGGGCATTACCTTGAAGTAACCCCTGCCATGAGAATCTCCCGTGACGTGAAGCTGCTTCACGATATAGCAAGGGGGGAGGGGCCGGAACGCTATCTTTTCCTGGTGGGGTATTCCGGCTGGGCCCCCGGCCAGCTCGAGCAGGAACTGACCATGAGCGGATGGCTGGTGCTGCCGGCGAGTGAAGAGGTGGTGTTCTCAACCCCTGATGAGATGAAATGGGAGAAAGCCGCGGCCCTGCACGGCATTGATATCCAAACCTTTGGCGATGTCGTCGGCACGGCCTGAGCTTTCCACAGCCCGGAACCGTGACCGCGGCCGGGGGCGTGAAGTTGCCTTCCCGCCCGCAGACCGCCTGCAACGTGAAAACAAGATGAAAGAGATGGAAAAGAAAATATTCTCCTGCCGTCAGTGCGGTCATTGCTGTCATGGCGAGACCACGGTTTCCCTTGACGAGAACGACCTCAGGCGGCTGGTGGATTTCCTGAAGTTGCCCGAGGAGGTCGTGCGGGAACGTTATCTCAGGATCACCGGCAACGTGATCCAGATGAAGGTCGTGGACGGTCACTGTATCTTCTACAACCAGGGATGCACTGTCCATCCCGGCAAGCCCTGGCGCTGCGGGCAGTGGCCCCTGCATCCAAGCATTCTCACTGATCCCAACAATCTCGAATCCATCCGCCAGTCCTGCCCCGGTCTCAACAAGGATATGAGTTACGAGGAGTTCTGCAGTATTCTCAGGGAACTCGGTCCCGCCCGCGGATGAGCCCATGCCCGGCCCCCGTCTGGTCATCGAGATAGTCACGCCCGGCCGTACGGCGTGCGCCTGGTTGAAAAAGGGGGAGGATGACTACCTGAAAAGGCTGTCACGCCATGCCGATGTTTCCATGAGACCGGTGCGGACCGGCCGCGGCGGCGATGGCAGCGGCGCAGGGCTGCTCCGCCGCGAGGCTGACGCCATCCTGAAGGCGCTCCGGCCGGGCGGCATGGTAGTGGTCATGGATCAGGGGGGCAGGGAGCTTGATTCGGTGCAGTTCGCCGCCTTGGTGGACCGCTGGCGGCAGGAAGGACGGCCGGTGAACGTGATCATCGGCGGACACCTGGGGCTGGCGGAAGAGGTGAAAGACAGGGCCGCGCTGGCGGTCTCAATGTCGCGGATGACCTTTACCCACGAGATGGCGCGGCTCTTTTTCCTCGAACAGCTCTACCGCGCCTTCACCATAATAGCCGGAAGCGACTATCACAAATGACGGGCTGTCAGCAGCCCGTTGAAAAACTACTGCGCTTGGCGATACGGTGTCATAATCCGGCTCAAAATGCTCATTTACCCCATTGTAAACTGCGCTTTTTCACCGGATTATTCCTTGTCTCGCCTGCGCTCGTTACGTTTTCCAACGGGCTGTCAGGCCTGTTCCACTCTGGTAACTTCCGGAATCTCGTTTTTCAGAAACCGTTCGATGCCGTCCCGTGTCGCCTCCGACATGTGGCAGCCGCGGCATGCGCCGGTCAGTTGAACCTTGACCACTCCGTTCCCGCTCACGTCCACCAGGACGACGTCGCCGCCGTCCTTGCGCAGGGCCGGCCGTATATGGTTGAGGGCTTTTTCCACCCGGTCGCGCATTTTTTGTCCTTTTTCATGGGGTTGCAGCCGGAAGACCGGCCATCATGTTTCAACGGGCTGCTATAACACAGGGCGGCCTTCGGGACAAGCCATCCCGGCGGGACCGCCGTCCAGGGATCATCCGGTCAGCCCCAGTTCCTGAAGAATCCCGGCCGCCGCGGCCATCAGGTCATCACGGTCCTGCGCCGATTTCCCTTCCACGTAAAAACGCACCTTGGGCTCGGTTCCGGAAGGACGGACAAGCAGCCAGCTGCCGTCGGTGAAGACCATTTTGTGGCCGTCCACGGTTGCCAGCTCTGCTATCTCCCTTTCCCGTCCCCCGACCTTGATGCTTTCTCCTGCCTTTTTTTCTCCCAGCCGGGAGAGAACCCGGCGTAATTCATCCCCCGCGGCCGAGGTGACCACGCTGCCGCGGCCCGGGAACGCCGGGCCGAATTCCTTTTCTATGGCCGCGAGGTACTGCGACAGGTTCTCGTTCCGGGTCAGCATCATCTCGAGCGCGAGCAACAGCCCGATGTAGGCGTCCTTTTCCGGGGTGTGGCCGAGGATGGAGATACCGTCGCTTTCCTCGTAGAAGACCAGGGCCCGGCCGAGATACGGCTTGAACTCCTTGAACCCGACCCTGGTCTCGGCCACCTCCTCGCCCAGGGCGGCGGCGATGCGGTTCACCAGGTTGCTCGTGCCCACGTTTTTCGCAACCATGCCGGCGAGCCCCATGTCC
>JALWTY010000172.1 GCA_026993265.1 Desulfobacterales bacterium | reverse complement strand
AACGGCAGCGCCCGCCTGAGGATAAGCGGCGCCCTTCCCCATCCCCTGGTCCGGGTTTCCGTAAAGGACATTGACGCCAGGGCAGTGTACGGACGTCTGCCCTGGCCGGTGCGGCTGCGCGGCGGCGGCCTGGAAATCGGCCCGGAAAGGGTGACATGGCGGGGCATAAGCGGCACGGCCGGGCCGCACCGGGTCACGAACACCTCCGGCGAGGTGCGCTGGGACGGGGGCAGGATCAGGATGGCGGTCAGGGATACCGCGGCCCGCCTCGACGGGGCCGACCTGCTTGCGGTTCTCACCCGTTTTGCCGGCCAGGGAAAGGGCGCGGCCGTGGTGGAATCGCTCTCCGGCCCCATCGGTATAACGGCTTTCAGTCTCGAGGGAAATCCGGCAGATCCCGCCGGTTGGCATTATGCCATGCAGGTGGAGGCAAAAGGCATCCGCTGGCGCAGCCCCCTGCTTCCGGGTGAATACCTGACGGAACACATCAGGGCCAGAGTAAGCGACCGCAGGATAACGGTGGATGAATCAAGGACATGGAACATGGAGCAACCCATCTCGCTGTCGGCCGACATACGGCACCGCTCCTTCAGGGTGACCGGTCTCGAAATGACCCTGAACGGCACGGTCCGGGAAAGGCTGGGCAAGTGGGTGGTCAGGCAAGGCTGGCTGCCTGAAAGCCTGCTTCCGGCCACGCCGCTTACCCTGCGGGGTTTCAGGATATCGTTCCGGAACGGTCAGGCCGCGGTGACGGGAAGAATCATTGCCGGCGCCGGGAAACGTAACGCGACCGCGGCAGACATCGAACTGACCGCTGACAAGGCAACGGTTGACCTGAAAAAGCTCACCGTGAGGGGGCACGGCAGCGTGGCCACTCTGAGCCTGCGCCGCCAAAAGGCAACGGAAAACGAAAACGCGAAAACGACAGTGAAATGGGAAGGCAGCCTGGCGGGAGAAAGCGTTGCCGACCTGCTTGCCGCGCCGGAGCTGAAGTTCGGCCGGGTATCAGGCCGTGGCAGTGTCGCGATGGAGTCCGGCTCCATGCCACGCCTGCAGGGAACCATCGAGGCGGCTGACATCCATTTCCCGGCCGGCAGCGGAATAACAACGGTCATAGACATCGCAGAGATAAGCGGGAAACAGGGCAAGGAAATAGAAATAAAAAAACTCCACCTCAACCACGGCGGCCAGACGGTGCGGATATCCGGCTGGCTCGATCCGGGAAGCCATCCGCCCGGCTTCGACCTGACAGCAACGGCCAGGGAGATATCCCTGGCAACACTTACAGGGATAAAACAAGAACTTCCGGAAAGCGGCGGACAAGCATCAACCGGAACGTTCCGTTTTGATTTCGGCCGGCTGGACGATATCTACGGCCCGGTGGCGGGCAAGGGGCTGACCATGCGGCCGGCCAGGGGTGAGCTGCGCATCGGGGGCGGAGGCTGGCAGACCCTGAAGGTGTCCCGCTCCCGCCTGTGCGGCCTCGAGTTCGACGGCATCTTCCATCATCCTGACAGCCGCCTGGAGACCTCGTTCAACCTGTATTCTGATGGACGCAGGGCCGAGATGCCCGAGTTCGAACAGGTTCTTCCCTGTCTCGGATTCAAGAACGACGTGGTCAAGGGCAGGGTGGCGGTGGACGCAAACCTCGCCGGCAGGCTGGGCAAATGGCGCACAGGCAGGCTGAACCTGTATTCCCGCAAGGGATTCATCCGCAGGCTGTCCGTGCTCTCCAAGGCCCTGTCCCTGCTGAACATAACCGGAATCATCTCCGGCACCCTTGTAACCGACCTGGACCGCAAGGGTTTTTCCTATTCGGAACTGGAGGTCAAAAGCCACGTCAAGGACAATCACCTGATCGTGGACAAGGCGGTGATCCGCGGGAGCGGCCTCAACATCTTCGCCAGCGGCGATATAGACATAATCAACCGCGACTGCGATATCGTCATGCTGCTCGCCCCTCTCAAGGCCATCGACACCATACTGGGCAACCTTCCCATAATCGGCCGGGCCATGGGAGGACGGGACACCGCCATAGTTGCCGTGCCCGTAAAGATCACCGGCAAGATAGACGACCCCGACGTGAAAATCCTGGCGGCCAAAGAGGTGGGAGAAGGCATAATAAACTTCGTCACCCGGACCATAAAACTGCCGTTCGCCCTGCTTTCGCCGCTCGTGCCCGGCGGAGACGGGCAAAAAGGCGAGTAACGCCCCGCGCCTGACGGCGGTTTGCGGTTTACAGACAGACGTTCAGGGTTTACGTTCAAGGAGCTGAATCCGGCTTGCCGGTCCCGGCTCTCCTCGATGTTGCAGTTTTTTGCCGCGAGCCCTCACGTATTCTCCCCTGACGACCGGGAAAGGCCCGCAGGACTCACAGGCCGGGACACAGAAAGCGAACGGAGCCGCAACGGATCATGATCGTAACCTGCCCAAACTGCAGCAAGCAGTACCTCATAGAGGAAAAAAAGCTACCCAGGGTCAAGTCAGCGGCCCGATGCAAGGACTGCGGCGCGAGGATCATCATAGATCCCGACACCATTACCGCCCCGGCCACGGAAGAGAACGAACGCGGCACAACGGAGCCCGCCTCTGCCAACGAAACGTCCGCGCAGCCTGCCGAATCCGCCGCCCCGGAAGAGTCCTTTTCCGTCGAGGCGCTCACCGCCGTCTTCCCCTGGCTCGGCGAGACGAAACGCGGAAACCTCGACCTGCCTTCGATATTCACGGCAGACGCGGCAAAAGGATTTGCGACCCGGCGCAATCGCCGCGCCGCAGCCGCCCTCAAGGCGGTGTACGGATGCCTGCCGGCAATTCTCGCTCCTGACGAAAAGATTTTAAAATCAGCCCGGGGAGACGGATACTTCCCTGCAGAAATACCTTACGCCAACACCATCCTCACCCTGCCGGCCAACCGCTTCAGCCTGCTGTGCACCGACCGGAGGCTGCTCGTGATAAACCTTGACTGGCGGCGGAAGGGATGCGGCGAATTTTTTTATCAGTTTCCGTATGCAAACATCAGGGAGACCGGCAGGGGTATCTTCCGCGACTGCCTGACGGTGAAATCACGTTCCGGCCGGGTGATGCGCTTCACCGGCCTGACCACGCCCCTGGCCAGGGAAATGGAAGAAATGATCCTCGACCTGCGGCGCAACATCCCCAACTGGAATATCGCCCCGGTTGCGCCGGAATGCCTGTGTCCGGCATGTTATGCGCCCCAGGATTGCGCAAGCCGGGCATGCTCCGCCTGCGGGGCGGCATTCAAGTCTCCGGCCGGCGCCTTCTACCGATCCCTGGCGCTGCCCGGACTCGGAGCCGCCTATCTGCGCCACCGGCTGCTCGCCGCCGCTGAGCTGGTCACCTTAGCCTTACTGCTCACCGCAGTAATAACGGCATCCGTCCTCGACCTGAAAGGCGGCGCCGTGCTCGCCGCCTGCGTCCTCGTCCTGTTCATGGCCGCATCATCCCTTTGCGCCTTCATGCTCGGACGAAAAGGGCTGATGCTGGCCCGGTCCGGAACCGGCAACGCAGGCGAAACCGGGGAAGACGGCGGGGAGGAATTGCAAAATCACGAATCAGGGGTAATATCACGGAGCAGGGAAATGGGGAGCCGGACAGGTCGGCGGGAAAACGTCCATGCAACATGAAAGACGCCGGTTCAAACGCTACCGGGTAAAAAGCGGCGCATACACCGTCAACTCGAGCAGGCCGGGCCTGATAGTGGATATCAGCGTCGGCGGCATGTCGTTCAACTACATCGACCGCAAGGAATGGCCGGAAGAGACCTTCAGTCTCGACATCGTCTTCGGCCCGGAGGAGGAGTTCCGGCTTAACGACATACCGTACCGCATAGTCTCGGACAGAGTGGCGGACAAAGGGTTCCACGACTCCGGACTGGTGGTCAAGCGCCGCGGCATAGAGTTCGGCGAACTTACTTCCGAGCAACGCATCCGCCTCGAATACTTCATCAGGAACCACGCCTCGGAGGGGGAATGATTCACCTCTCCGGGGCAACCCAACCTCTCTCCGCCATTTCTTCCATCCCGACCTCGCCTCCGCCCGTCCCTGATTGACGTGGTTTCCCCCCTGACCTATGATGAAAAAATCGGACTTCGCCTTATCCGCCACAAGGGAGGAACAGCCATGAAACTCGCCATGATCGGGCTTGGTCGCATGGGAATGAACATGGCCCGCCGCCTGGCGAGGCGTGGCCACGCGGTGGTGGCGTACAACCGCACCCCGGAAAAGGCCAGGCAGTTTGCCGAAGAGGAAAGCGCAGAGGCCGCCGAGACGCTCGAGGAGCTGGCGGCCATGCTCCCTCCTCCCCGGGTGGCATGGCTCATGCTGCCCGCAGGCACGGTGGTTGACCGTCATATCGACGCGTTCGCCGGCCTCCTTGTCCCCGGAGACATTGTGATCGACGGCGGCAACACCTTCTACAAGGACGACATCAGACGGGCCAAAGAGCTGGCCGCAAAAGGAATACGCTACATGGACGCGGGAGTGAGCGGCGGGATCTGGGGGCTCACCGAGGGGTACTGCATCATGACCGGCGGCGAGGACGAGGTGTTCCGCACGGTGGAACCGGCCATAAAAAGCCTTGCCGCCGAGGGCGGATACCTGCACTGCGGGCCGGTTGGCAGCGGCCACTTCGTCAAGATGATCCATAATGGCATCGAGTATGGCATGATGCAGGCGTATGGCGAGGGTTTCGCCCTGCTCGCCGCCTCAAGGTTCGGCAAGGATCTGGATCTGAAACGGATAGCGGCCCTGTGGAACCGCGGCAGCGTGGTCCGCTCGTGGTTGCTCGAACTGCTGGAGAGAGCCCTGGAGGACGATCCCGGCCTGAAAGGAATAAAGGGATACGTGGACGACTCGGGCGAGGGGCGCTGGACAGTCAATGAGGCGATAGATCTCGGGGTGGCTGCGCCGGTCATCACCGCAAGCCTGTTCGCCCGTTTCAGTTCACGAGATTCCAACCAGTTTTCAGACCGGGTGCTGGCGGCGCTGCGCAAGCAGTTCGGCGGGCATGCGGTAAAGAAGCCCTGAGGCGGCTTTCAGGCGCCCACTCAGGACAGCGGGACGCACCTTGCCGTCCCAAACAAACCATCGTCAACCCTGCAGAAACCCATGAACTCAAGCGAACGCATTCTCAACGGCCCGGGACCGCGCCGGCTCCGGGAAAGGGGCGGGCAATGAACGGCGCGGCAAGATGCCTGTTCGATCCCACCGGCCCGGCGGCGTGCACCATCGTGGTCCTGGGCGCGACCGGCGACCTGGCCCGGCGCAAGCTCTTTCCCGCCCTGGCCGGCCTGTTCGCAAGGGGGCGCCTGGCAGAGGAAAGCAGGATAATGGCCTGCGGCAGAAGAATGATGAGCGATGAATCCTTCCGCTCCCTTCTGGGGGGAGGGAATGGCGCGACCGCCACGCCGGAATTCCTCAGACACATATCCTACCATCGCCTTGATTTCAGCGAGGCAGAGACTTTCTCCACAATGGCGGCCAGAATGAGGGCAGACGGCTGGCCCGCCAACCGTCTTTTCTACCTGGCCCTGCCTCCGGCAAGTTACGAGGATGCGGCCAAGTGCCTGGGCAACGCCGGGCTAGGCCGGGAAGATGGCAACTGGAGCAGGATCGTAATCGAGAAACCGTTCGGCCACGATCTGGAATCGGCCAGACGCCTGAACCGAACCCTGCACGCCCATTTCCGGGAAGAGCAGATCTTCCGCATCGACCATTACCTGGCCAAGGAGACGGTGCAAAACATCCTGGTCTTCCGGTTCGCAAACGCCATATTCGAGCCTCTGTGGAACCGGCAGTATATAGACTCGGTTGCGATCCTGGCCACCGAGACCCTGGGCGTCGGCAGCCGGGCCGCCTATTATGACTCGGCCGGGGTTCTCCGCGACATGTTCCAGAACCATCTGCTCCAGATTCTCGCCCTTACCGCGATGGAGCCGCCGGCCCGTTTCGAGGCCGAACAGGTGCAGGACGAAAAAATCAAGGTGTTCAGGTCGCTGAAACCGCCCGGGGAAAACGACCTGGCCACGGGCCAGTACGGCGCCGGGGCAATCGACGGAGAAGACGTGGCCGCCTATGTGGACGAGCCCGGCGTGCCTCCCGATTCCGCCACCCCGACCTTTGCCCGCCTCACCGCATACATAGACAACTGGCGCTGGCGCGGGGTGCCTTTCGTGATGATAAGCGGCAAGAGGCTCAGAAAAAAAATCACCAGGATCGTGATAGGCTTCCGCAGCGTGCCCCATTCCATGTTCAGGGACATCCTCGCCGATGACATTCCGCGCAACCGGCTTCTCATCAATATATATCCCGGCGAGGGCATTGGCCTGTCGTTTCAGAGCAAGGCCCCGGGCGGCAGATTCTGCCTGGGGGAAGAGCTGATGCGCTTTGATTTCGCAGGACAAGGCGATGGCACCGACGCCTACGGCCGCGCTCTTATCGACTGCCTTAACGGTGAACGCCTGCTCTTCTGGCGGCAGGACGGCATCGAGGCCACCTGGAAATACCTGGAACCGGCCCTGGCATGCTGCGGCCGGCAGGCGCCTCCCGTCATCTACCCGGCCGGAACCTACGGACCGCCACCGGAACACGAGTATATATCCAGCCTTGTCGGTGAAGGGGAACGCTGATGCATCATGATGTGCGATGTTTCCCCACCGGCAAGGAACTTGCCCGGGCAGGGGCGGCGCTTGTTGCCGCCTCCGCAGCGGAAGCGGTGCGGGAAAGGGGACTCTTCACCCTTGTCATTCCCGGCGGCCGCAGCCCGCGTCAGCTGTTCGGACTCATCGCGGAAAACAGGGGCGCGGTACTGCCATGGGACAGGACGCACGTTTTCTGGGGCGACGAACGCTGCGTCCCCCCTGATCATCCGGACAGCAACGTACGCCAGGGGCTGGAACTGCTCACCTCTCCAGCCGGGGTTCCGGAGGCAAACATCCATCCGCCGCAGTTTTCCGTGCCGCCCTCGAAAATGGCCAGGGACTACCGGGAGCTCATCGATGACTTCTTCAGGCGGCACCGCCTGAAGCCGGCTTTCGATCTGGTCGTTCTCGGCATGGGGGCAGACGGACACACGGCATCGATATTCCCGGACGAAACCGGGGTTGCGGAAAAAGAAACCGTATTCGCAACCGCCGGCGCAAAGGCATCCCCTCCTGTTCCCAGAATCAGCCTCGGGTTCCCGGCCATTCTGTCCGCCCGCCGGATAATCCTCATAGCGGCAGGAGAGGAAAAAACCGCCTGTATTGCAAAAGACGGCCGCAGCCTTCCTGCGGCAAGAATAGCCGCCGCTCCGCAGACCATCGTTCTCGCCAGCCGGAAACCATGACCGGAAAGACGGCAGATATGCCGGCAAATTGTTGGCAACAATATGAAATGCCGCTTGACTTGGAGGTGCGTTTTCAGTAGAATCTGAGAAGATGAAAAAAATTTAAGCCTTTTTTGTAGGGGGGATCCACAATGATAAAGAAAGGCGGAACCATCAATCTGCGCGGTGGCATAGCCGGGCTCTCGGCAGCCGTTTTTTTTATGCTCGCCGCCAACGCCGGCGCGGTGATCACCGGCACCTGCGCCAACTGCCACACCATGCACAACAGCCAGGACGGCAACACCGTGGCGAGCAGCGGCGGCGCTGCATGGTCAGGTGGCACGATTCAGGGCGGCTCGCTTTCCACGGCCAATGAGAACCTTCTGGTAAGCGACTGCGTCGGCTGCCACTCCAACACCGACACCGAGACCATCCTGAACATAAACGGCTCCAATATCCCGATCGTTTACAACACGGGCGGCTATCCGGCCCAGCCTCTCGCCGGCGGCAACTTCGCCAATGTCCCTACCGACACCACGATGGGGCACAACGTTTACGGCATCGCCGGGGTTGACGGCAATCTTGGCTATGCGCCGGGCGCGTTTGCCGATGACGGAAGCCCTGCCATCGGCTGCGGCAACAGCTGCCATACCAGCCTGGCTCTCAGCCCATCCCAGAACACAGGCCGGGTGTCCACCGGCGAGCCTGGCGGCTGCCAGGGCTGCCACGGCTATGTCGCCCACCACAACAACAACGACGCCTCCACCCAGCCGCGCCCCACCGCGGCCAACGGCGGCTACCGTTTTCTCGGTCCGCCCGCCGGCCATACGATGGGCGGCACGGTGGACGGCGTGGAGGATCCCGACTGGGAGTTCACCGCCGGAGCTACTGATCACAACGTATACGCCGCCGAGGTGGTTGACGACACCGAGGATCCCCAGTCCATGGGCAAATTCTGCGCCGGTTGCCACGGCTCGTTCCACGCCAACGGCGACCCCAACAACTTCACATCCCTGATGCTCACCGGCATCGACAACGGCGACGGCAGCCAGACCAACCCGTGGGTCCGCCACCCGGCCAACTACCCCATCCCCAATAGCGGCGAGTTCAGCCAGGTGATAAACCAGGCCTACGACCCGGCCATTCCGGTGGCCATGAACGTCCAGGGCGCCTACAACGCCGGAACCGTGGACGCCGGCGACCAGGTCTTCTGCCTCTCCTGTCACCGGGCCCATGGCTCCGACCAGCCCGACATGCTGCGTTTCGACTACACCGCGGTGGTATCCCACTCCAGCACCACCGGCAACGCCACCAACGGCTGCTTCTTCTGCCACCGCAACAAGGACAACTCCTGATAGACTTACTTAAAAGCTGAATCAGGCAAGGGCGTTCCGAAAAGCCGGAACGCCCTTCTTTTTTTATCATTCCTGCTATACAGGAGGCAGCCGTCCCTATCTCTCCAGGCGTTCCGCAGTATGCTCTTTTCCAATACCTCCTAGCCCCCCAAGAAAAGGCAAATGCGCACAAAATGCGCGGATACGGCCCCAACCCGAGGGATAAAAAATCACAACGCATCACGCGACTGACGGCACAAGGACAGCCCGAAAAACGCTAACAGCCCGTTGAAAAACTACTGCGCTTGACGATGCTGCGTCAAAATCCGGCTCAAAATGCTCATTTACTCCATGTAAACTGCGCTTTTTACTCGGCGCATGGCGCCTCGCCCTTCGGGCCGGCAGCATTCTGCTGCCGTTCTCTTCGCTTCGCTCCGAGTCGCCGGATTTTTCCTTGCCTCGTCTGCGCTCGCTACGTTTTTCAACGGGCTGTTAAACGCCTGCAACGGGCCGGATTCACGAGTTTTGGCGTCAGGCAAATCCTCGGTAGTGTCATTCTTCAGCCGGAAGAAGAAACGGTTGCGGGTTCGTCAATCGTGTTTTTGATTGACAGGTTTTTAATTGATTTCTTTAATAGCTTTTGTGTTGCGATTATTCGGGGTGGGAGTTAAAATTTTTTGTTTGATTGAATTTACGGTTTCCGCCGGGGCGTGCGGTGGCGGTGATTTTTTGTTTGTCATCTGCCTGACGCATTGTGGTATAAGTTTAATACGAGGCTTTTTCCGCGTTTGGCCCGCCCGATGGGGGCGGCTGCCGGGGAGGGAGGGCGCCCCTGCTTGCCGGGGGACTGCAAACAGCTCGGTTGGTTTTGATTCATGGATGACAAGGCGGTTGTTGACCTGGCCGGCTCCGGCCGGAATCATGATGGCAGGGCGCAGGGCGGCCGGAGGTCGTTTCGTTTCCCTATGGCCGGGCGCGAGGTCAGGGCCGTGGTTGACGGCGAGGCATTTCCCCTCCTCGATGTCGGCTCCCACGGGATCGCGGTCCGGCTCGAGGATCCGGACCGCTTTGTAAAGGGCGAGACCATCGCCCACGTGGTTCTCATCCTTGACGGCGACAAGATCGAGACCAGAGGGAGGGTGGTGCATATAACCAGGGGCGGAGAAACCGTGTCCTGCGGGATAGAGCTTAAGGATATCTCCGATGACATGGAGGCCCGGCTCCAGGCTTTTCTGCAGGGGTGCCGGGAAGATTATTTTGCCCCCGGGGAATAACAGCCCGTTGAAGCGTGAAACGGGGAAGGCCTGTGTGATGTTTCCGGCTCTCTTCGGAACCGCAGTGTTCCCTCAACAGCCCGTTGAAAAACTACTGCGCTTGGATGATGCGGCTTCAAAAATCCGGCTCGAAATGCTCATTTACTCATGTAAACTGCGCTTTTTCGCCGGATTTTTCCTTGCCTCATCTGCGCTCGTTACGTTTTTCAACGGGCTGTCAATAAAAATCGGCGCGGCCGCACGGCCGTCCGCGAATAAAATCAGGAGGTGAAAGATGGCTCTGGAGAAATATCTTGAACGGTTCAAGTCCATCAACGGCTACAAGGCGGCGGGCATCATGACCTTCACCGGCGAGGTCCTGGCCAGCGACTCGGTGGACGCCAACATCGATCTGGCCCTGGTCGGGGCGACCTTCAACGACATCTTCCGCTCCGCCCACGATGCCAGCGAGAAGATCGGCCTCAAGGCCTGCCAGGAGACCACCATCAATACCCCCAACGGCCAGATCATCATGCGCTGTTCCGGGGTCAAGGCCAAGGTCCACTACCACATGATCGTCATCATCAGCAAGGACGGCAACCTCGCCCTGGCCAAGATGGAGATGGAGAAGGCGGTGCCGCAGATCATGGAGGAACTCGCCTGACGCCGGGCGAGTCTAGTCTATAATCATTAACAGGGGTAAGCAGTAATGGCAAAACCGGCGAAAAAAGTAGTGCCCATGGTCGATCCCATGGAGGAGGAACAGAAGGCCTACGCCGCCATGCTCGAGCGGGTCAGGGGCCTCAAGGGATACAAGGCCGCCGCGATCATGACCTTCACCGGCGAGCTGCTCGCAAGCGACACCGTTGACGCCAACATCGATCTCGACGTGGTCGGAACAACCTTCAACGACATCTTCCGCTCCGCCCACGAGGCCTCGAGCAAGATCGGCCTCGAGGCCTGCCAGGAGACGGTCATCACCACGCCCGAGGGCTTCGTGATCATGCGCTGCTCCGGGTTTGATGCCGAGATCCATTTCCATCTCATGGTCTTCCTGGGTGTCGACGGCAACCCGGCCATGGCCAAGATGGAGCTGGCCCGGCTTGAACCCCGGGTGCTCGAGCATCTGGTCGGCTGATGTCTTCCGGCAATAACGGCCAAGGGGGCTTTCGCCCCCTTTTTTTGGTTTGACGGCCTCGTTGCGAGGCCTTCCTGTTTGTGTTTATGAACCTCGTAGGCGAGATAAAGTGGTTTCTGGGCGAGGACGACTACGCCCGGCTCAAGTACTCCGAGGACAAGCACGGCCTTTTCATCGAGACCGTTCTGGTGCCGGCCAGGTACCGCAACCAGGGCATCGGCACCGAGCTCGTCCGCCACGTGCTCATCCTCGCCGACGCCATGGGCAAGAAAACCCGGGTCTCGGCCCGGCCCATCGGCAACGCCACCCCGGAGAACCTCAACCGTCTGGTCGCGTTCTACTCCCGCTTCGGTTTTGTCGAGGAGGACCGGGGCATGACCATCGTCTACATGGTCCGGCCGCCCGGAGGCGGGGAGGGCAGGAAACAGTAACGGTCGCGCTGTTTCGCGGGATCGAGGCCGTCGCCCATGGCCACGGCCGGGCAGCCGCGGCAGACCGGCCGCAGGCGGCAGCCGCGGCACTCCTCCGGTCCGTTGCGGAAGGCGCGGGCCGCGGGGGAGTGGTAGATCTCCTCCAACCCGGCCTCGTGGATGCTGCCCAGGGGCGAGGGAAACTTGCGGCAGGCGTGGACCTCGCCGTCGGGCAGGAGGGCGAGAAAGTTGAAGGCCGCGCCGCAGCCGAACCCGGTGCAGCCGCCGAACAGGTCCCGGCCTTCCCGCTCCAGGACGATGTTGAAGAGGTTGTCCTTGATCGCCACGTGGGCGAGCCGGCGCGAGGCCTCGAGGTAGCTTCGCAGGAGCTCCGGGTATCCCTCCCGGTCCGCGCCCGCCAGACCCTCGCCCTCGCCGGTGCGGCAGAGGCGGTTGAAGGTGAAGAGCTCGCAGCGGCCGGAGAGTTCTTCCGTCAGCGGGATGAGCTGGTCCTGGTTATCCCGGTGCAGGGTGAGCATCACCATCCGGTAGATCCCCTTTTCCCCCAGGAGATCGAGAAACGCGAGGCTGCGGCGGAAGTGTCCCCGGCCGCGGATGCGGTCGTTTGCCTGTTCGAGCCCTTCCAGGCTTATCTGGTAGAAGGCCGGGGGTGCGGCCGCAAGTATCCGGTCGAGCTCCTTCTCGCCGCAGGGGTTGCCGAGGATGGCCGTCACCAGGCCGAGATCACGGGCCAGGCGGAGAAAATGAAAAAAATCGGGATGCATAAGGGGATTGCCGCCGCTGAAGCTCACCTGGCCCCTTACGTTGTGGCTGTCGCAGAAACGGCGGAACCGGGTGAGTATCATCTCCCCATCCTCTCCCTTCACCTGCCGGCGGGCGCTGCGGTCGTAGCAGTGGCGGCAGTGGAGGTCGCAGGCCTGGGTGATGTGCCACTGCAGGGTGAACACGGCCGGGCGTCTGAAGGTTGCCGGAAAACCGTCCGTGAACCAATCCTCCGGCCTCTGTATCAGCGGGTGCGGGGCAAGGACGATGCCGCAGGCCCGGGCATGTTCGAGGACGTGGTCGATTGCGGCGAGGCTTATTCCATGCTCCCTGGCCGCCTGCCAGGGATCGATATCCTCGGCCACGATTTTCAGGGCGGCCAGATCGGCCGGTTGCGCATCCCTTATGAGTGTTTCGCCGGATGGAGTCCTGCAGGCGATGAGCAGTCCGCCGTCCTCGAGCGGCGAGAGCGACAGGGTAGGGTTGACCTCGTAGCCGTCCACCGGCCCGGACGGGGCGGGCAGCATGGCCAGGCGTTTTTCTTCCCGGTCGATGATCGCGGATGGGGGATATTTTTTCATCAGGGGGCGGTGGCCCGTTTTTCACGAGGCCGTCATGAGGGGCCCGGAACCCGCGGCCGGTTTTTGAGGTCCGGCCCTGGTTGTTTCAGCCGGCGCGCGGGATCCGAGCTTTTTGTTTTTCAGGAGAAAGGTCTTTGCGCTGTCTCTCGCAGCCCGACCGGGCTGCTAATGACTGCCGCTTCAGCCGCTGCCGGACGGCTGCGGGGGCGGCGGTGGCTGTTCGGCGCTCCCGGCGCGGGTTGCGTGGCCTCAGCCGCTGCCCCCGGTTTCCTGATGGGCCGGCGGCGGCGGGTTGGCGGAGTTGCTGCACCCCGCGAGACCGGCCCCGGCCATGAGGGCGCTGATGCTCAGCCCTGCCAGGATTTTTTTGAGATCTTTTTTGTCCATGGAGTCGCTCCCTTTTCCTTAAAGAGGTTTAGGGCCGGAACCTTGATAATGATATCTGATTCTACAACAGCAATGAAAAAAAAGAGCCTTTTTTGTCGTTTCTTATCCGGACCGCGGCCGGGCGCGCTTCGCCCCTTTTGGCAAAACTTGCTTGAAAATTGCCGCTGATACCTGTAGAATGCCGAATTTCAACCGGCGGATTTAGTTCTCCAATCTCTTGACATTTCGTTGATTATTCCCGGTCGTCCTCAGGCGCGTGCGGGCGTCCGCCTGCCCGGGCGGAGGTTTCGGGCTATAGCTGTACCGAACGAAAAGGAAGATAATTTTTAATAAATTCAAATAGTTAGGAGAAAGGCATGAGCGCGGAAATCATCAGCGGTACTGAAATCTCCAAGGCCATCAAGGAAGAACTCAAGGCCGAGGTGGCGGAACTTGCGGAAAAGCATGGCGTGGTTCCTGGGCTTGTCACCATTCTGGTGGGCGATGACCCCGCTTCCCAGTCCTACGTTTCGGCCAAGAACAAGACCGCCCACGCCCTGGGTATCCATTCCGAGCAGGTCACCCTGCCGGCCGAGACCAGCGAGGAAGAGCTGCTCGGTCTCATCGACAAGTACAACAAGGACGACAAGATCAACGGCATCCTGGTGCAGTTGCCGCTTCCCAAGCACATCAACGAGGCCCGGGTTCTCTACGCCATCGACCCGGATAAGGACGTGGACGGCTTCCATCCGGTCAACGTCGGCAAGATGATGCTGGGGGAGAAGTGTTTCCTTCCCTGCACCCCGCACGGCATCCTCGAGCTCCTCGCCCGCAGCGGGGTCGAGACCAGCGGCAAGGAGGTGGTGGTGCTCGGCCGTTCCAACATAGTCGGCAAGCCCATCGCCAACCTCATGCTCCAGAAGCGTGAGAGCGGCAACGCCACCGTCACCCTCTGCCACACCCGCACGAAAGACACCGACTTCCATACCCGCCGGGCCGACATCCTCATCGCCGCGGTCGGGGTTCCCAACCTTGTCAAGGCCGACCAGGTCAAGGAAGGGGTGGTGGTCATCGATGTCGGCGTCAACCGCGTCGGCAAAACCGAGAGCGGCAAGGCAATCCTGGCCGGGGACGTGGAGTTCGAGAGCGTCAAGGAAAAGGCCTCCAAGATCACCCCGGTTCCCGGCGGCGTTGGTCCCATGACCATAACCATGCTGATGAAGAACACGGTCCAGGCCGCCAGGCAGGCGGCCGGGCTCGAATAGTTTTTCCGGGCCGGATGCGGCCCTGCGGCAAACCCACGAATTTCAGAGGGACAAAATGGCTATAAAGAGAAGTGGATGTGAGGGCTGCGCCGACATCACCTGCGGCTCCACCAAGGAAGTTCTTTCCCAGGACATAGCGGGCAGCGTGGTAACCGCCTACGACCGGATCGAGTCCCGCGGGGTGTCGGCCTGCCTGTTCGGCTCCGGCGGCACCTGCTGCCGCAACTGCAACATGGGCCCCTGCCAGATAATCGACGGGGTCGACGAGATGATCGGCGTCTGCGGCGCCACCGCCGACACCGTTGCTTCCCGCAACTTCGCCCGGATCGTGGCTGCGGGCTCCGCGGCCCACACCGATCACGCCCGCGAGATGGTCAAGGGATTCATCGAGACCGCCAAGGGCAACGGCCCCCATCAGATAAAGGACGTGGACAAGCTCATGAGCCTGGCCGCGGTCTTCGGGATCGAGACCGAGGGCCGGGAGATAAACGACGTCGCCCTCGAGCTGGGGGAAAAGGCCCTGGCCGAGTTCGGCAAGCAGGACGACCGGCCTCTCTCCATGCTAAAGCGGGCACCGGCCAAGCGCCAGGAGCTGTGGAAGAAGCTGGGTGTCGAGCCCCGCGGGGTGGACCGCGAGGTGGTGGAGATGATGCACCGCACCCACATGGGCGTGGACCAGGACTACAAGAACCTCACCCTCCAGGCCTCCCGCACCGCCCTGGCCGACGGCTGGGGATCGTCGATGCTCTCCACCGAGCTGACCGACATCATGTTCGGCACCCCGGTGCCCAGGCGGGCCATCGTTGACCTCGGCGTGCTCAAGCCCGACCAGGTGAACGTCACTGTCCACGGTCACGAGCCGCTTCTGGCCGAGGCCCTCTGCATCGCGGCCCAGGACGAGGAGATCCTCGCCCTGGCGAAAAAGGCCGGGGCCAAGGGGGTCAACCTCGCCGGGGTCTGCTGCACCGGCAACGAGATCCTCATGCGCCGCGGCATCCCGGTCGCGGCCGGGTTCATCCAGCAGGAGATGGCCCTGGCCACCGGCGCCATCGAGGCGATGGTGGTGGACGTCCAGTGCATCATGCAGTCGGTGGCCCAGGTGGCCAGGAACTTTCACACCGACATCATCACCACCAACTACCGGGCCAAGATGCCCGACGCGGTCCACATCCAGTTCGACGAGGAGAGCCCGCTGGAGAGCGCCAAGGCCATCCTCAAGCACGCGATCAAGAACTACAGGAAACGGGGCGAGTTCTTCATCCCGGAAAAGAGCAAGCTCGACGTGGTGGTCGGTTTCTCCCACGAGACCATCAACTACATGCTCGGCGGCCGTTTCCGGGCCAGCTACCGTCCGCTCAACGACAACATCATCAACGGCCGCATCCGCGGGGTGGGGGCCATCGTCGGCTGCGACAACTTCAAGCTCACCGACGAGGGCCACGAGATCATCGCCCGCGAGCTGATCAAGAACGACATACTCGTGCTCGCCACCGGCTGCGCCGCCACCGCGTTGGGCCGGGCCGGGCTGGTCAACCCCGAGGCGGTGCGTTTCGCCGGTCCGGGGCTGGCCGAGGTCTGCGAGGCGGTGGGCATGCCGCCGGTGCTGCACATGGGCTCCTGCGTGGACAACAGCCGCATCCTCATAGCCGCCACCGAAATGGTGAAGGAGGGCGGGCTTGGCGATGACATCAGCGACCTGCCCGCCATCGGCACCGCGCCGCTGTGGATGAGCGAGAAGGCGGTGGCCATCGGCCAGTACTTCGTGGCCAGTGGCGCCCAGGTGGTGTTCCAGAGCCTGCCGGTCTCCGGGGCCAAGCAGTTCAACAAGTACCTGCTCGAAGGCATGATGGGCGAGTACGGGGCCCACTGGAACGTGGCCGAGGATCCGCACGAGATCGCCAGGATCATGATCAAGGCCATCGACGAGAAACGCGAGGCCCTGGGGATCAACAAGCAGCGCGAGAGGGTGCTCTTCGACATGGCCATGCGCCGTGACATGGGCAAGAACCCGGTCGGCGCCGGGTGCCACGGCCCCGGGGCCTGATCCGGTCTTTCCGCTCTGGCCGCGTAATCCAAAATCAACCCAGGAACAGGAAAAACATACCGATGAAATCGGGAAGTAATCTCGAAAAAGTGCTGACATCGGGCCAGTTCGCGGTAACCGGCGAGCTCGGTCCGCCAAAGAGCGCCGATCCCGAGGTGGTGAGGGAGAAGGCGAGGGTGCTCAAGGGCCACGTGGACGCGGTCAACATCACCGACTGCCAGACCGCCATCGTCAGGATGAGTTCCATCGCCGCCGGGCTGATCGCAAAAAGCGAGGGAGTGGAGCCGGTCATCCAGATGACCTGCCGCGACCGCAACCGCATCGGCATGCAGAGCGACATCCTCGGGGCCGCGGCCCTGGGCCTCAAGAATCTCCTCTGCCTCACCGGCGACCATCAGAAGTTCGGCAACCACCCCGGCGCCAAGGG
>JALWTY010000171.1 GCA_026993265.1 Desulfobacterales bacterium | reverse complement strand
GTCAAGGGCAGGGAGGCGCATGCGTCCACCACCGCCGAGGCCACCGCGCTCACCCGGAACAGGGTTTCTCCTTCATCCCGTTCCCTTGAGAAATCGAGAAGCTGGGTGACGATGCGGTTTATCCGTGCCGCCTCCTCCCTGGCCCTGGCCACATAGTCGCGCCTCGTCTCCGCCGGAATGGAATCCTGCTCCAGCAGGTCGAGATACCCCGAGATTATGCCCACAGGATTGCCTATCTCATGGGCGATGCCGGCGGAAAGCCTGCCAATGGCCGCCAGCTTTTCCGCCTGGACCATCTCCTTCTGGGCCTTGCGCAGGGTGCGGTTGGCCTCCTCGAGGGACGCGACCGTCCGGGCCAGGGCCTCACGGTCGGCGTTCAGGCGGCGCAGCATGTTGTTGAGGGCCCGGGAAAGCCGGTTGAACTCGCCGTGCTGCTGCCCCGGCAACGGCATGAACTCATCTTCGACGCCGATATCTTCGGCCCGGGAGACAAGCCGCCGCAGGGGGCGGAACAGAAGCCGCTCGATGCGGTAATTGGATATTAAGAGAAAAAGGGCCAGATTGACGAGCAGATAGACGAGAAGCAGCCTCTGACCGGCGATCACCGTGGACAGGCCGGGCAGGAGGGAAAAAGAAACCGCCACCGCGCCGCCGGCAAACGGAACCCCGTACCGCACCCTGGCCGCACCTGGGAAAAAAATCCACCACAGACGGCCGGACAGTTCCGGGCGGGCCATGCCGCTTTTCGCCACCGCGAGCGCCAGCGGGGCGACATCCGCCGCAGGAGAGGGAAAACGGCTGAACACCACCGCTCCGCGTTCGGCAAAGGCAACGGATTCAGCGCCCGCGGCCGCAGACAGCTTCTGCAGCATAACCGCGGCGGCGGTTCCTTCCCACTCCCCGGCGTCCCTGGCTGTCCGAACCACGTCGCAGAAAAACTCTGCCGCGCGGATGCGCTCCCGAACCATGGCGCGATACTGGACCCCGGCAGCGACCACGTCGAGCAGCAGCATGGCCAGGGTCATGACCAGGCCGATATGAAAAAGAAGCCTTGCGCGAATGCTCGAGGAAAGCAACAAAACGCCCTCCAGGGGAATTATCAGCCCGTTGAAAAACTACTGCGCTTGACGATGCGGTGTCAAAATCCGGCTCAAAATGCTCATTTACCCTATGTAAACTGCGCTTTTCTGCGCTCGTTACGTTTTTCAACGGGCTGTTATCGGACACGTTGCGGGACAATCCGCTATGCTGGGGATTATAGCGGTTAAGCCGACCGGCCGCGACAACAAAGCTGGCTACGAGAGTGATGAACCACGGGATATCGGTTGCCGGGCCGGGACAAAGCCCCTGCCTCTATGCTGGACGAGACACATTTCAGCTCTCTCGCGGCACCGCCTGTATCCCGTCGAAGTTGCCTGACGGAGCAAGCGTGGTTGCCATTTGTTGCGAGTGCAGCATATTATTACAGATCTAAGTTCATTGAGGGGCATGACATACCCGTTTTTCGGGGGGCATGGAACCGAAGGCAAAAACCCGGAGCCGTTTCCGAACGTCACGGATCCAGGAAAAGATGAAATCGTAACAACGGCTTCCTGCCGTTGTTACTCAACGGAAAGCCAAAGCGTAGCTTCGGCTTTCCTCTCGAAATTACGCAGTTTTTCAAACAGCGCAATTTCGCCGCCGCGTCCTGCGGCGGATGATGGACTCGTTGTTACGAGTCCATCAGGAAAAGGCAAAAATAAAGGCAGCCGGCGCATGGAAATCAATCCGCAGGACAGGGAATCCCTATTCAACCGCATGGTCGCGTTGCGGCGGCGGCTGCACCAGTATCCCGAACCATCCTTCAGGGAAATCCGGACCGCAGAAATAATCGCTGCCGAACTTGAAAGGCTCGGGATAGAATTCCGGAGCGGCGTGGGCGGCACCGGCATAGTCGCTGAGATCCGCAAAGGCGGCGGCGCGACAGTGGCGATCCGGGCCGACATGGACGGCCTGCCCATAGAGGAGGAGACCGGGCTCGATTTCGCCTCGCGCAACCCGGGAATGATGCACGCCTGCGGTCACGACGGCCACATGGCAATGGCCGTGGGCGCGGCCGCCATTCTGAAGGACGCGGAGGTCGGCGGCAGCTTCCGCTTCATCTTCCAGCCGGCCGAGGAAGGCGGCGGTGGAGCCGGGGTGATGGTTAAACAGGGGGCGCTCGAAGGCGTGGACGTAATCATAGGCGGCCATATCGACATCACCGGCGAATGCGGCGAGATAAGCGCGGCCGACGGACTCATATGCGCCTGGGCCGATGAATTTTCCATCGAGATCTCCGGCAACGGCGGCCACGCCGCCCGGCCACATGAGGCTCCGGACCCTGTGGTGGCGGCCGCCGCCCTGGTCACCGGCCTCCAGTCCCTTGTGAGCCGCGGCGCCGACCCTCTCCGTCCCTGCGTGATAAGCATCGGCGAGATAAAGGCCGGCACCGCGCCGAACGTCATAGCGGGCCGCGCCGTCATCCGCGGCACCATAAGATCGACCGATTCCGAAACCAGGAAAAAGCTGATAAACGGCGTGAAACGGGTCGCGGACGCGACAGCGGTAATGTTCGAGGTGAAGACGGAAACGGTCATGAAACAGGGGTATCCGCCGGTGGTCAACGATCCCCGCATCATCAGGACTGTCCGGAAGGTTATCGAGCGCCGTCCGGAAGACTACCGGCTGCGGCAGCCGGGCCCGCCAAGCCTGGGCGGGGAGGATTTTTCCTTTTATCTTGAAAGAAGGCCGGGCTGTTTCCTGCGGATAGGCGCGCGGCCGCCGGTTGCCGAACCGGCCCCGCCCCACAGCCCCGGATTCGACTTTGACGAAAAGGCGCTCATGCCCGGGGCCCTGCTCTTTGCGCGGGCCGCGGCCGAGCTGGCGGAGACGGAAGGCGGCACCAGGCAGGCCGCCGCAGGCGACCGGAGATAAAGATGACCAGTGACGTTTTCAGGTTCACTCCTTCCCCGCAGGAATACTCGCTGGGGGTGGAGGTGGAGATGCAGCTTCTCGACATGCAGGGCCTCGGGCTGGCGCCAAAGGCACGGCAGATGCTCATGCGGGTGCCGGACCGCTATGCCGGCAGGATAAAGGGAGAGCTGTACCAGTGCATGTTCGAGGTGGCGAGCGACGTATGCAACGACGCAGGCGAGCTTGCCGACAACCTCGACGACCTGTTCCGCCGGGCCGAGGTTCTGGCCAGGGAGACGGGCTGCCTCGCCTTTGCCGGCAGCCTGCACCCGGAAAGCCCCTGGCAGAAGCAGAAGATCAGTGACTCTGAACGGTACAGCAGGCTCATGGACGAGCTGCAGGACTGCGGCCGCCGCCTCATAACCCAGGGACTGCACGTTCACGTTGGTCTCGGAAGCGGCGACGCCGCCATCCGGGTATGCGACGCAATCAGGGTCCATCTTCCGGTTATCCTCGCCTTGTCCGCCTCCTCGCCCTTCTTTTGCGGCAGGGACAGCGGTTTCGATTCGTACCGCTCCGTACTCCTCGAGGATCTGCCCCGTTCCGGGATACCCGGCACCTTAAAGGACTGGAGACGCTGCGCCGTCCTGCTCGGAGTGCTGAAAAACGCCGGCCTCATCGCAGGCATACGCGAAATCTGGTGGGACGTGCGGCCGCAGCCGGAACTGGGAACCATCGAGGTAAGAATCTGCGACGTGCCATTCCGGTTCGGAGAGATAATCGGCCTCGCCGCCCTCATCCAGGCCCTGGTGGCCACCATCGACCGAGGCAACGAGGAGCCCCATTTCCCGGGAACCGAGATCGTCCGGGCTAACAAGTGGGCCGCGGCCAGGCGGGGAATGGCGGCGCAGTTCATCGATCCGGCCAATCCCGCCAGGATGAAAAGCGCTGCCGACGCGGCCGCAGAGCTGTTCGCCCTGGTCCACGATGCGGCCAGGGAGCTTGGCGGCATCTCCCACATCGGCGTTCTCAGGCGGGTTGTACGCCAGGGCAACGGCGCACGCCGCCTGCGGACGCTAATAAAACAGCGGGACAGTTTCGCGGCAGCAATCCGTGAACTCCACGGCGAGTTCTGGACATGAGCGCGGCGGTTGCGGCGGCCGCGTCCGGGCATCCCCTGGTGAGCCGGGCCGCCTGCGAGATAATGAACAGCGGCGGCAACGCCTTTGACGCCGCGGCAGGGGCCGGATTCGTTTCCGCGGTGGCGGAGCCGGCCCTGACCAGCCTCGGCGGCGGCGGTTTTCTCCTGGCGGTCACGCGAAGCGGCGAGGAAATTCTTTTCGACTTCTTCAGCGACACCCCGGGCGCCGGAGCGGCGGCAACAGCGGAAGAACCGCATTTTTTCCCGGTTACGGTCAACTTTGCCGGCACCCGCCAGGACTTCAACGTCGGGCTTGCATCAGTGGCGGTGCCCGGCACCCTCAAGGGGCTTCTCCACGTCCACCGCAGGCTCGGCCGCATCAAGCTCGCCGAGATACTGGCCCCGGCAATCCGCGCCGCCCGGGAAGGGGTAATTATCAACGGCCAGCAGGCCTACTTCTTCCGTCTGC
>JALWTY010000170.1 GCA_026993265.1 Desulfobacterales bacterium | reverse complement strand
TCAACAACATGGCTCCGACGATGAATTTAAGATTGATGGGGAGTGAGGCCTCCAATCGGCGAAGCCGATGTAGCCGGCTTTAGCCGTAACCTGAAGCCACCGCCTTTAGGCGGTGGAGTATTCACTTTTGACTTTTGCCTTCCGACTCGTAAAAAGGCCGCAAAAGCGGGCTTTTTACGGGTCGGTCATGTCATCCCGGTGTTTTGTTCCTTGGCGTCTTGAGATGGATGATAGCGGAGAGAAACGTTTGCGGCAAGGAGGGATGCCCCGGCGGCGCCCTGGGCGCCGGATCGTCAGGCGAACCGCCATGCCTGTCCGGCCCGGTGGATGTCCTTCAGGGTCGGGTAGCCCATCTGCTGGAGCTTGCGGGTGAGGAAGAGGAACAGGTAGGCGGTCTGGAGGGCGTCTTCCAGGGCGTCGTGGGGCTCGAATTCGGGCAGGCCGTACCGGCGGCCCAGGTCGGCGAGGTTGTAGGAGATATCGAGGTTGAAGCGGTCGTGGTAGCTTTCCCAGCATTTTTCCGTGTACAGCCGGGCGAGCAGCATGGTGTCGATGCAGGGGTTGTGTAGCCGGCAGCGGAAGTGTTTTTTCAGGGTCCGGTTGATGAAGGCCATGTCGAGGCCGATGAAGTGGCCGACCAGGAGGGAGGCGCCGCAGAAACGGACGAACTCCGGCAGGACTTCCCGGATGGGCGCGGCGTTGCGCAGTTCCTCAGGGGTGATGCGGTGGATCATGGTGCCCGCGGCCGGGACGTTGTCTGCGGGGGCGGCGCAGACGTGGAAGGTGTCGGCGGCCACGATCCGCATTTTCCTTATCCTCACCGCGCCGATGGCGACTATCTCGTCCCTGCGCCGGTTGAGGCCGGTGAGCTCGGTGTCGAACACCACGAAATCGAACTCTTCCGGCGGCCGGCCGAGGTCGAGGCCGCGGAAGAACTCCCTGGGCGCTATACCGAGCCGCTCGCAGCGTCTGCGGTTTCTGCCTGGAAAGGGGAAGCGGAACATGACCGGCCTCAGGGCTCCGCCATGGGGTAATCCAGCTTTATGTGGCTCTGCAGCCTGGATATCACCGCGAAGGCTTCCTTGAGCGTCTGTTTTTCAAGCTCGGAGAGCAACACCGGGGTGATGTAGTTGTCCGGCTCCAGGCCGCGGCTTATCAGATCGAGTTGGTGGAGCAGCCGCAGGTGCATGATGAACTCGTAGGCCTCGATGGCTTCGCTCGCCAGGCCGGCGTTCATGTGGCCACCGTCCGCGAGGCGTTTGAGCCGGGCGATGGTGTTGGTCTCCCTGATGCCGTGTCTGATGGCGTAGAGGCGGGCGAAATCCACAAAGGGAACGAGGCCGCGGGCCTTGAGGTCGAGCGAGTTCTTGTGGCGGCCGTCCTTTTCCACCACGAAGTTGCGGAAAAAGCTGAGAGGCGGACGGCTTTCCAGGCAGTCGCGGGCGAGGTGCAGGAAGAATATCTCGTTGGCCGGGGCCTTTTCCGCCAGATGGCCGCGGAGGTCCTCGGCCAGGGAAAGGTCGCCGAACCCGCCGCGGAAATCGAAGAAGATGGTGGAATACAGGACCTCGTCCGGCTCGGGATTGGCGAGCCAGGAGTCGAACAGGCCGCGCCAGCCGGAGAAGCTCCGCCGCCATTTCGGGTTGGAGGCCATCACCTCGCCGGGGCAGCGGGGATATCCGCATTCCACCAGGTGGCCGATGGCGGCCTCGGCGAACCTTTCGTAATAAGCGGCCTCGTCCCTGTTCAGGCCGTTGGCGAAGATGATGCCGTTGTCCTGGTCGGTCTTGAAGGTCTGTTCCCTGCGTCCCTCGCTGCCGATGAGCAGCCAGCACCAGGGGCCGGGCGGCGGCCCCATCTCCCTCTCGAGCAGGGTGAGGAGCCGTTCGAGCACGTGGTCGTTGAGCACGGTTATCAGGCGGGTGATGTTGTCGGCCCTGGCCCCTTGGTCGAGCAGGGTCCTGATGATCTCCGGGCTCTTCCTCGCCAAGGGGTACAGCCCCTCTATCCTCTCCTGGGCCATGATCTCCCGCATGACGTAGAGCGGTGAGGTGCCCTGGAGCACCATGAGGTCGTGCGAGGTTATCACCCCGGTGATCTCGCCGCCGTTTTTCACCGCCAGGTGGTGGATACCCTTCCGCATCATCCTTATCAGCCCGTCGAAGCAGGAGGCGGTCTCGGGAATGGTCTCGACCGGCGTGGTCATGATCTCGCCCACCGGGGTATCGTAGGCGAGCCCCCGGGCCACCACCCTGGTGCGCAGATCCTTGTCGGTGACGATGCCGTCTGTCCTGCCGTCCGGCAGGCGCACGAGAAGCGAACCGATGCGGCGCTCGGCCATGATCCTTGCGGCCCGGCCGACCGGTTCGCCGGCCGGCACGGTCACCGGCGGGGTCATGACCTCGCCGATGGTGGAGCTGAAGAGCAGGAGCGAGCCGTCTCCGCGCGGCCTGATGCGGTTTCTGGCCAGTTCGGCGTAGGCGGTGTTCACGATCTTTTCCGACAGGCTGCGGAGGAAGAATTGCGTCACCGCCGGTACTGATGCGAGAAGCTCCCTGAAATCCTCCCTGGGAATCAGCAGGCAGAAGGTGTCCTCGACCGTCTCCACGGTGAGGTTTGCCCTGGTGTTCTGGATGATGGGCAGGGCGCCGAAGTATTCGCCTTCGCCGCGGAAGTCGCTCAGGGTGACCTCGCCGCTTTCGTCCTTGAGATAGAGCTTGACCGCGCCTTTCTGGATGATGTGGAGGTGGTCCACCTCGGTTTCGTCCTGCCGGGCCACTATGGTTCCGGCGGGGTAGAAGTCTATCAGCGTCTTGAGGGCGATCCTGTGCAGGTGCTCGTCGTCCAGACGGTTGAACGGAAGGATTGAGCGGAGAAAGGCGACCGTTTCGGCCGGAACCGGCTTGTGGCTTGTGTTTTCTGGCATTTTTTTTTCTTGAGGCGGGGCTTTTTGGGATTATCCTTTGCTTTCGTTTTTTTGTCAAAGCCCGCGCCAGAGGCCGGCCTGTTGTTGCAGAAAATAAAACTTGCAAACAGAGGGGAAAACATGGATCCTGTTCAGGATATGGAGTCTGAAACGAAGATACCTGAACTGACAGAGCTGCGGGTGGCGGTGATCGGGCTCGGATACGTGGGGTTGCCTCTCGCGGTCGAGATATCCGGAAGGTACCCCTGCGTTGGTTTCGACCTGGATCAGGGCCGGGTCGCGGAACTCGGCCGGGCCTTGGACCGGACCGGCGAGGTGACCGGCGAGGATCTCGCCGCCGCCCTTGACCGGGGGCTTTCCTTTACCACCGACAGCGCCGTTCTCTCGGACTGCAATCTTTTCATCATTGCGGTCCCCACGCCGGTGGACCGGCACAAACGGCCTGATCTCGGCCCGGTTGTCGCGGCGAGCCGCACAGTGGCCGGCCGCATGCGTCCCGGATCGGTGGTGGTGTACGAGTCCACCGTCTATCCCGGCGCCACCGAGGAGGTGTGCGTGCCCGCGCTCGAGGAGGCGAGCGGCCTGGTCTTCAACCGGGATTTCTTTGTCGGTTACAGCCCGGAGCGGGTCAACCCCGGCGACCGCGAACACCGGCTGACCACCATCGTCAAGGTCACTTCAGGCTCTACTCCGGAAGCCGCGCGCCTGATCGACCGTTTCTATGCCGGCATCGTTCCGGCCGGGACCTTTGCCGCCGCTTCCATAATGGTTGCCGAGGCGGCCAAGGTGATCGAGAACGTGCAGCGGGACGTGAACATCGCGCTCATGAACGAGCTTGCGCTCATCTTCAGCCGTCTGGGAATAGACACCATGGACGTGCTGGCCGCGGCCCGGACCAAGTGGAATTTTCTGCCCTTCAGCCCGGGGCTCGTGGGCGGCCATTGTATTGGCATCGATCCCTACTATCTCATTCAGAAGGCCCAGGAGGTGGGGGTGCACCCCGAGTTGATCCTCGCCTCGCGGCGGATAAACGACCGGATGGCTGAACACGTGGTCGACCGGGTGGTGCGGCTGATGCTGAAGGCGAGGATCGCCGTGGCCGGGGCCAGGGTGCTGATAATGGGGCTGGCCTTCAAGGAGAACTGCCCGGATCTCAGGAACACCAGGGTGGTGGATATCGTCCGGGAGCTCTCCGGTTTCGGGGCCGAGGTGAGCGTGCACGATCCGATGGTCGATCCGGAAAAGGCGGAAGAGGAGTACGGCATAAGCCTGGTCCAACCCGAGGCAGGATACTACGACGCGATCATAATAGCCGTGGCCCACAGGCAGTTCGCCCACATGGGTATTGGAGAAATAAGAAAACTCGGCCGTCCGGGCGCGGTGGTCTTTGACGTGAAACACATCTTCCCGGCCGGCCAGGTGGATGGTCGGCTGTAGTGCGGAGGACGGCAATGACTGTGCAAAAGGCCGCAGACAGCGCGGGGAAAACAGGGAAAATGATAATCCCGGTGATAATCGCCGGTGGATCCGGCACCAGGCTTTGGCCCCTTTCCCGCAAGGCGTACCCCAAACAGCTCATCGCCATGAGCTCGGAGAACACCCTTCTCCAGGATACCGTGCTCAGGTTCTCCGGC
>JALWTY010000169.1 GCA_026993265.1 Desulfobacterales bacterium | reverse complement strand
GATACTGGTCAGCGGCACCTGGCTCTTTCTTTCCCGCCCCTCTGTCTTGAAGTCGGAGCCGCTATCGGCTGCCATCCGTTCATGTCCAGAGGCAATGCGATCCGCCTCGGCAATCATCAACTCGTAAGGATGGGTGGGATTATGGTGCCGGGCCGCGAGATTGAGGATGGTTGTCTGCTCCGTTGTTTCTTCGCACAATAACCGTTGCTCAAGGGCCTCAGGATACAAGTCAACCAGAACCCTTTCGGTGATATAGGCGTGACCATACCGGTAGTCCTGTTGCACGACATCCTTATCACCCTGTTCATAGGCAAATGCACGTTCGGCAAACTTGCCGATGTCATGCATCAGCCCGGCCAGGGCGATTTTCAATGTGGTCTCATGCATTCCGACCTCCTGTTTTCTCTTTTCATCTCATCCTCCTTGCGTTGTGTACCGCGTTTTATGTCGGCCGCGCACCCCTGGCAACGTTGCGGCAAAGCAGCCCCAGCGCCAGAAGCGACCATTTTTCAAATCCTTCCGGCTGCCTTTCCACCTCTCTCGGCGACCACCAACCTTCGAAATGAAGGTCCTCTTCATCACCCAGGGCAAGATGGTTTTCCTTGTCCACCCGGCAGAGGAAAACCGCGCCCAGGTGGACCCGGCCCACGGCGTCGGAGTCGTCGTTGATCAGGCCGAGAAAGGTGGTCGTTACCGGGCCGGTGAGGACAAGTTCCTCGCGCCGCTCCCGCAAAAGCGCCTGTTCGAATGCCGCCGGAGTCATGACCCCATCTTCGCTGTCGCGGTCGTTAACGTGGCCGCCGATACCGATGGAAAGCCGGCCCGAAAGCCTTTGTTCGCCCACCCCGCCGCCGCGGCGGAAGACGAAGATGTCTTCCCCGCAACAAAAGACCTGGTAGGGGATGACCTGCTTGTAAATCGGATCATCCTCGGCCTCGGGCCGGGGGATAAAGTAGTGCGGCAGGGCGAGGAGCGCGGCCAGGTCAACCGGGCCGCCGCGCAAAAACCCGGCCGCATCGAGATCGGCCCGGGCCAGGCAGAAAATGTTTTCCGGTTTTTGAGTCATTTGCGTTGGTCTCCCTGTTGCTGCCCGGTCTACAGCTCGTCAAGCAGCTGCTCGAATAGGGTCTTGTCCACCTCCTTCATGAGTTTGTCCTTTTCGTTCCTGGGCAGGAAGGCCGCCTTGAAGCCGTTTCTGACCAGCCGCAGGACATCCCAGCGGGAAAGCCCGTCCTTGGTGAGGCGGGCCGCGGTGAGCAGCTCGCGGCTCGCGGTGGTAGCCGATATCCCCGGGTTGTCGGTGTTCACCGTCACCCGTATGCCGTGGTCGAGGTATTTCTTCAGCGGGTACTCCCCGCCGTCTTCGTCACAGTCAAAAAAACGGAAACCGTTAGTGGCGCGGTTGGAGGAGGGGCACATCTCGATGGCGATGCCCCAGTCGCGGACGTAGTCCATCATCCTGGGGTTGTCGATGAGTTTCAGGCCGTGGCCTATGCGTTTGGCGTGCAGCCGGTACATGGCCTGCCAGATCTTGTCTTCCTTGTCCATTTCGCCGGCATGGATGGTGACGTCGATGAAGCTCTTGTGCAGGGGGTCAAACACTTCGGTGAACCTTTCCGGCGGGTTGTCCTCCTCCTGGCCGGCCAGGTCGAAACCGGCCACCCGACAGGGCCCGGGCCTATCGGCGGCCCGCACCGTGGCATCCACATGACGCTGCATCTCCTCCTTGTCCTTGTGCCGGGTGGCCATGACGAGGAGGCTTGCGGTTATCCCCTCCTCCCCGGCCCGGCGGCCGGCCTCGTCCCGGACGATATCCACCACCTGGTCGATGTCGA
Organism: Desulfobacterales bacterium; assembly: GCA_026993265.1. Lineage (GTDB taxonomy): Bacteria > Desulfobacterota > Desulfobulbia > Desulfobulbales > JAJRZW01 > JAJRZW01. Next base: position 2,753 of record JALWTY010000169.1, on the reverse strand, counting down.
GATCGGCCCGGGTGTAGTTGCCGGGCGAAAAACGGATCTCAAGATACCGCACCCCGTCGGACGCGGCCTTTTGTATCAGCCAGGCCACGGCCCGGCGCAGGGTGTTTTCCGTCTGCAGGAGGTTCGAACCCGCGAGATCGCCGCTCTTCATGTACCACTTGAGGCTGCGGGGCGGGGTATCCCGGCCGTCGGCGGTGAGGAGCTCCATCCGCTCCCGGTCCAGGGATCGGATGAAGACCGCGTGGGCCACGTGGGGCCGGTCTTCGTCCCGGTACAATTTCTCCAGGTTGGCCAGGCAGTGGACCGCGCCGGGGACGAGGGCGCGCAGCCTTTCCGGGGTCACTTCTTCCAGCCGGCAGCCCAGCCGGGCCGAGAGCCGCTCGCGGATCGTTTCGCGCTCGCCCCCGGCAACGCCCAAGTCGTCCAGCAGGGTGGCGGCAAGCTCCTGCAGAAGCTCCATGTCGTAGGCCCCGCCGAGATGGCAGTGGAGGTCGGTCTTGGGCAGGCGGCGCAGCCAGGCCAGCTCCGCCTCTTGCCGCTCCGAATCGATCCCGATCCGCTCACTGCGCAGCCGGTCGATGAGGCTGTTGGGCAGGAGGTAAAGGGAACGGAAGGTATCGCCGATCTCGTCCTTGATTATCCGTTTACGTTTGTCCTGGTAGAAATCCCTTGCCGGGGTCCAGATGACGTTGAACTCTTCCGTGTGCAGGCGGGCATCGTCCCTTTTTTCGATCCCGTGCGGCGCGGTGATGGTGAGGTATCCGGCGCAGCCGTACATGATTGCCGCCTCCATCAGCCGCTGGGTGATGATCTTGCGGCCTCCCGAGGCGATAATAAGATCAGGCCCCGCGAGTCCGGCCACGGTCTGGTACACCGTCCTGCGTACGGATGCGTCGTCGTCGCTGCAGCTGACGTCATCGCAGGGCAGGGGCACGGTCTCCACCTCGATGTCCGGGTACTCGGCGGCCATGTCCCCCTTCAGGCCCATGGCCTTTTCCATCACTCCGGTGGTGCAGATAAGGACCAGGCGGCCGAGGCCGCAGCCGCGGAAAGCATCCCGCACCCTCTGCGCCTCACGGTTGTAGGCAAGCCCGCGGCTGTTTATGAAATCGACCATCTCCCAGATCAGGGCCGGACTGGGCCCCATGGCGGTGAGCAGGACCTTTTTTCCCATCAGATCACCAGACGTATGCGTTTGCGGTCGAGCCGGATGCCGTAACGCACCGGGTTCCTTCCCGTGGAACTTATACCCAAAAGCCTTGCCGCGGCCGGACCGAAGGCGTCATTGATCCTGGCATTGATCTTGGCCCGGTAGGAACGGAAGTTCTCCTTGTTGAGGGCGGCGATGCCGGAATCGCTCATCTCCTCCACCAGCCGGCTGCCGGGGATGTCCTGGTAGATGGCGCTTATCCTGGCGGTATCGTCGAGCAGGCCCTGCACGTCCACGTAGCATTGGTCGCAGTCGCGGCAGGTGTCGCGCTTGCGGCCGCAGTCTTTCTTGCGGGCCGCGAACCAGGCGTAAAGGGCGAGTTGGGCCGGGGCCAAATCGCATTCCTGGCCGCCGTAGGCGAGACGGCCGGCGGCGGGGTCGATGGAGAGGAACTTTTCCTCGTCGCGAACCAGGGCGGCGATGAGCTCGGCCGGGGGCCGGGGGCGCTCGTATAGGGCGGGATCGAGCCGGTCGCGCAGGGACACGAAGGGGACCGGCACCAGAGTCACCTCGGCGTAGCGGGTCTCCCTGGTATAGGGGATGCCGTTGGGATCCCGCAGGGTGAGGGGAACGGATTTCTTCGGCGGATACCAGAAATCCCGGCAGCTCTCGAACTCGGGGGTCACAAGAACGTGGAGGATGCGGTCGCATGGGCGGCCGTAGAGCTGGGCCGCGAGGGTCAGGCAGGAGGTCATGGTCTTGCGGCCGCCGGCGACCAGGAAGATCACCGCGCAATCCTCGCGGCCGGTGTGTCTCCAGGCCAGATCCAGGCACATGGAAAGGAAACGCTCGTTGTCGTCCTGGCCGGCGATGTCGTCCAGCTCGACTCCGGCCTCGTCCCTGATGACGTGCAGGGTGTGGGGCCCGCAGTCGGGAAGCCTGATGTCGTACTCCCGGCAGAGGGCCGCGAGCTTGCCGTCTCCGGGGGAAAGCAGGTGTTTCATTATCTCGTCGCGGCCGCTGCGGGTGGTCAGCAGGTGGATCTCGTCAACATGTTTACCCTCAAAGGCCAGCCCGTACACCGCCTCGGTCACCACCTGGGGGGAAAGCCCCACCACCGCGATCATCACCCGTTTCATGGCCCGGCCTCCACCGTTATCCGGCCGAGGCCGAAGGCGGTCTGCTTGCCGAGATGCGCGGTCTGGCAATAACGCAGCAGGGGAAGGTAAGGGGCCAGATCGCCCTCGTACACCGCCGCGCCGACTATGCCGCCGTACTTCATCACCCGTTTCTGGCGGCTGCTCTTGCGGACCATGTCGTGCCAGCGACAGGCGGAGAGGTCAGCCTCCACCTCCCCGGCGCCGGCGACAAGGGCGCGGTAGTCGAGGTCCGGTTCACCGTCACCGAATAGCTCCTCGAGCTCGGCCACCCGGCGGAGCGCGGCCCGGACCACGACATGAAAGTCCGGGGTACGCTGGAAAACGTTGCGGTGTTTGACCCTGAACGGGGTGACGAACTCCACCCTGATCCGGCCGCACCCACCGGTCGGCGGGGCAAGCGACAGCTCCCCGGGCTCGGGCCGGGCGAGCCCGCCTTCATCAAC
>JALWTY010000168.1 GCA_026993265.1 Desulfobacterales bacterium | reverse complement strand
CGTCGGACAAGCCGGAATACAGCTTGGCCTCGATCGACTCTATTTCTTGCCAGAGGTCGGCCAACAGATGGGGGTCGTCCTCGCCGACCAGGGCGTTGTGGCTCAACTGGATGGCTATCTGTTCGTCCCGGGACAGGGGGGTGGTTATGACCATGACCAACACCCAAGGCAGGCCCGCGTCCCGGGCCGCCTGGATGCGGTGGTTGCCGCTCAGGACCTCGAGCTCGCCGTCTTCCGTCAGACGGCAGAGCGGGGTGGAGGAGAGCTTCTTGTCGGCCTTGATGTTCGAGACCAGCTGGCGGTAGGTCTCTTTCTTGAAATACCTGGCGTTCTTGGCGAGCAGCCTGACCTTGAGCGGGTCTACTATCCGCAGTTCCATGCCGGGGCCGAAGAGGGCCTGGCTTATCTCCCGGAGCGCCTCGTTTTGCCTCTCTATCTTCTCTTTCATCTGTCCACCTGCACGCTCTTGATGGTCACCCGCATGGAGGCCATGGGGCAGGACGGGGTTTGGCAGTAGTGGTAGCGGACCCGGACCGGGCCGTCCCAGGGGCGGGTGGCGTAGATCCTCGTCCGGCGGCCGCACCAGGGACAGCGGGCCCCGTGGCGGGGGGAGAAGTCGACGCCGTTTTCCGCTGTCCTCTTGGCCTGGGCCACGGAGGCCATTTGCACAGGCAGGCTCATTTGTCCCTCCCGAATATCTGGTTGCCGCCCGTGTAGGGGTTGGGACGGGCCGGTTTCTGCTTCCCGGCCCCGGCGCGGTTCCGGGCCGGGCCGCTGCCGGGGCGGGGCCAGAGCTTGACCCGGTAGAGGTCGGCCAGGGCGAGGAGGTTGTAGGAGACGTCCCAGGCGTGGTTGGGACGCTGCCTGGGGTTGTGCCACTCGCCGGTGGTCTCGTCTATGGTCTCGGCGCAGAGCTGGTTTATCCACTCGTCGCTGGTCTCTGACGAAAAAAGCCAGGCCCCGGGGTCGGCCGGGGAGATCTCGAGCTTGGCCGCGAGGTTGTCCTTGTAGATCTTGCTGTTCACCCGCAGCATCTTGAGACCGCCGGGGATGGCCCGCTTGCTGCCGGGGTAGTGCTCTATCTGGGTCCAGGCGAAGGGCTGGCTCATCCGCTGCTCGCCCTTCAGCGGGATGAGGCGGCCGGGGTGCTTGCGGCAGAAGTCGTATATCTCCACGGTGCGGTGGCCCATGGCGTCTATGCCCGCGGCGTAGACGCGGTAGGGGTTGCCGTCGGCGTCGCGGTAGTCGGAGAGGAAAAAAATCTCCTCGAGGGCCTCTTTCGTGTCCACGAAGCCGGAGTGCACCGACCAGCTCGGCAGGGTGGGGCCCCAGCCGAAGGCGCGGACCTCGAACCAGAAGCCGTTGTCCTGGGTGTCGGCCACGGCGAGCAGGCAGGCCACCTCGCCGCGGCCCGGGACCGTGCCCGAGGGGCGGGTGTCGCGCAGGCGGGCGAGGATGTCCTGCCTGCGGTCCTGGGTGTAGTCGAACCAGGGCTCGGCCTTGTAACCGTTGCAGAAATCCTTCAGCGCCGAGCGGTCGTGCCGGGACCTCAAGAAAGCCGCCGCTATCTCGGACAGCGACACGAACGGCGACAGCCAGGCCGGGATGTGGAAGCCTATCCGCTTGGCCCGCAGGCGGGCGACCGCGTCGGCCATGGGCTCGAAGGAGTCGGACCGCCAGTGCCCGGTTTCCTCGTCGCGCCGGCCGAGCACCCATTCCCCCGCCCGAACCGCGCGGTTGCGCTGATAGTCGGTCCACAGGACGCCGCAATGGACGCAGGCGTACCGGGCCAGGGAGGAGGCCTCCACCTCGCCGGGGTCGGCGTCGCCTCCGCCGGGCCAGGTGATGTTGTCGAAGTTCATCACCTGGGCGCGGCCGCAGTCCGGGCAGCGGGCCGCCCAGACGAACACCGCCTGGGCCTCGACGGTCAGGGCTTGCCAGATGGGGCCGCGCTCCACCGTGGGGGTGGATATCTTCCATATCTTGTGGTCCAGCGGGTAGGCGATGACGCGCTTTTCCGCCAGGCGTTCGGGCGGGGCCTCGCGGGAGCTGCGGTTTTCGTACTTGTCGAGCTCGTCGAGGAAGAGGTACTTGATCGTCTTGTTGCCCAGGGCCTGGATCGAGCCCGCCCACCCCATGTAGATGAGCATCGTCCGCAGTTTGATCCGCTGGGCGGTGACGTCCTCGTCCGCGCCGGTCATCAGGCGGGAGAGCTGACGGGACTGGCGGAACATCGGCTGGATGCGGTCGGTGGCGTTTTCCCGGGCGGTGTTGCGGTCCGGGTAGACGATGAGGGCCGGGCCGGGACAGCGGTCGGCCACGTAGCCCAGGCAGGTGTCCAGGGCGGTGGAACCGCCCACCTGCGGAGATTTACAGACGACGATGGTCTGCACGCCGGGGAGGAACGACGCGTCCATGATCCCGGCCAGGTAGGGGGTGACCTCGTTGGACCAGCGCGAGCCCGCCATGGGGCCGTTGGTCACCACCCGGTGGCGTTCCGCCCAGACCGACGGCGGCACCGGCTTGCGCTTGCGCATGGCCGAACGCTCCGGCCGCGAAGGCCGGAAACGCACCCGCAGGCGGCCGGCGGGGAGGGCCGCGGCCAGGGACGGCGGGAACCAGGCCGGGAACACCCGGCGGTGGATATTCTTTCGCATATACGCGGCAGCGCTCATCCGGAGGCCTCCTGCCGCGGCTGGTTGTCGACGATGACCACGAAGCGGTCCATGGTGGCGTACTCGGACAGGGCCGTGTCGATGTCGGCGCTCACCGCGGCGAGCAGGTCGCGGGCCCGGGACGGGTCGCCCCCCACCATCTCTATCCAGCCCGCGGCCCGCCGCTGGACCATGGCCTTGAGCCCGCTCTCCAGGGCCAGGGCCCGGGCCGCGAGCTCGGTGTAAAAGTCGTCGCGCGGGATGTAGCGGCCCTCGGCCACCGCGAGCTCGTGCTCGAGCTTTTTCGCCTGGGCCTCGGCCCGCCGGGTTTCGGCTATCGCCTTGCGGCGCTGGAACCTCTCGAGCTCGTCCTTGACCCTGGAGCCGGTGTCGGCCCGCTTGAGCCAGGTCTCGGCGTATTTCCTGACCCGGGCGAGGGAGTAAGCGCCGCTCTTGTCAGGGGTGATCTTGCCCTCGTTCTTGTGCTTGTAGATCCCGGAGAGGCTTATCTTCCAGCCGTTCTCCTTCAGCCAGGCGTGGACCAGGCGGAGGTTGGCGAAATCGGCGGCAGGAGGCGCGGCGAGCCCGTACTTTTCCGCCATTTCGCCGAGGGCGGCGTCGTAGGCGTCTTGCGCCGCTTGCCAGCTCTTCAGGTTTGCCGCGGTCGGGGCCTCGTTGTAGGTGGCCATGTTATTGACCACGGCGTTGTGCAGGACGGTGATGGCGGCCACGTCCTGCTTGCTTGCCTTCTCGCGGAGTTGTTTCAGGAGGTCGTCACGCATCTGCGAGCAGCTCCGGGGCACCGCCCCTCTCCTCGGCCGGGCGGCCGGCCTTGACGTAGAAAAACGGGAACATCTCTTTCATCTCGACAAAGCGGGCCAGGTTGTCCATCCCGGCACCGGCCTTTATCCGGGCCAGCTCGTTGCGGGTGAAAACCACCCTGCCCGCGGCGGCAAGGGCGTGCCACTCGCCGCGGTCGTCGGTCACGTGGACCTCGCGGCCGTCCGGGAGGGTGATGGTCACCACCTCGGCCACGGAAGATTTTTTTTCTGCGCCCCCACCCCCTGTTGGAACCCTCAGGGTAGAGGTCCTGGCCGCCTGGGGCCGGGGCGGGAGACCGGCCTCGATCCAGAGGCGCAGGTCGCCGTTGTGGTCCTTGACGTAGTCGCCGGGGTCCTTGCCCTGGGGCACGGGCCAGTAGCGCGCCCGGCGGAACTCCTGCTGCCAGTCGAGGGCGCGGACGGGGCCGGGGTCGTGTTGGCCGTCTTCCGGGGCCTTGGCGTCGAGGGCGACCAGGATCACCGGCAGGGCCTCGAGCTCGGCCCGCAGCTGTGGGGTGAGGCTGACCGCGGCGGTGCCGGACGAGACCACCATCACCTCCGGGTGGGCCGCGGCAATGGCGATGGCGTCGAGCTCGGCCTCGACCACCACCGCGCCCCGGCAGAGGCCCTGCGGCCGGATGACCATGGGCGCGGTGCCGCTGCCCTCCACCTGGTAGTATTTGAGCTCGGGCAGGAACCGGGCCGTCTCCTCCGGCGGCCGGCGGACGCGGATGCGGTGGACCAGGCCGGAGGCGTCGAAAACCGGGATGACCAGGCCCATGGGCAGCCACAGGGTGGGCTTGCCGTCGGGACGCGGCGGCAGGCCGATGGCGGCCCGGGCGACCTTGGCGTTGCGCGGGTGCCAGCCGAGGCCGAACCTAACCGCCGCCGCAGGGGTGACCCCGCGGGCCGCGAGCCAGGCAGAGACCCCGGCCGGGATGTCCCGGGCCGCGGCAGCGACGAAACCGGCGGCCCACCCGCGCCAGATGTCCTCCGGCGTCCTGGGAGCGGCCGAGGGCACCCCTCCCCTGCGGGCCGGCCGCGGCGGGGTGAGACGGGGCCGGGTGATCCGGCCGCTGGTCCGGCCGCGGCCCAGGCGGCACTTCTCGGCCGC
>JALWTY010000167.1 GCA_026993265.1 Desulfobacterales bacterium | reverse complement strand
TTCGACTCAACGATATATATCATCTTTTCTCCTTCTGGAAAAAATTAAGGCTTTATCAAAGCTGCCGGAGCACTGGCCATACGGTCGTCTACGGCATTACTTTGTGCTGTGGTTAAGATACAAGGGGCTTAGGGGCTTAGGGATTTAGGGGCGCCGGGGTTAGGGGTGCACCATGTAAAACGATTGCGGCCGCAGGCCGCATCCACTTTCTGTCTTCTGTCTTCTGTTTTCTGTCTTCTGGAATCCTATCCTCCATAGGCCCGGAGGAACTGTTCGGCCCGGCGGATCTCCTCGGGGTTGATCTTTTCGTCAAAGCGGAGGTGAACCGAGTAGTGGCTGCGCATCTCGTAGCCGGCCGCGTGGTAGCGGATGCCGATGGTCAGGCCGTTGCGGTTCACCTCGCGCATGTCCGGCGGCAGGTTGAAGCGGACGTTCAAGGGCCGGCCGAGGAGCATGTGGGCGCTGGAACGCTCCTTGGCCTGGATGAAAAGCGACAGCCCGCCCTCGGAGATGTCGCTCAGGGACCCGGCCAGGGTTTTTCCCACCGGCTGGCCCTGGTCGTTGACCATCCGGATGAGAACCCGGCCGGTGATGTTTATCCGCCGCTGGCTGCGGCGGTCCATGGCGTTGTGGCTCAAAAGCTCGTTGATCTTGACCCCGCGCTGGCAGAAGTCGTAGAGCTTGTCCTCCAGGGCCGGGGCCGCGGTCTTCCACTTCTCGAGCACGCTGCGCTCGAGAAAGCTCACCTTTACCCGCGACATGGTCACAAGCGAGGTGGTGCAGACGGATGCGTCGAAAAAGGTGTCCTCGCCTGCGAAGTTGCCCGGACCCAGTTTCTTGATGAACATCTCCCGGTTGCCCTGGGTGAAGATGTGCTTGGCGTGGCCCGAATTGAAGAAGTAGAGGCGGGAGTTCATCTCGCCCTGGCGGAAGATGGTCTCGTCCGGCGGCAGGATGGTCTCCCGCATGTCGGAGAACAGCAGCTGGCCTTCGTCCACGGTTAGGGTGTTGTACAGGTCGGCCCAGATCTCGGTATGGCCGCGGTCCACCTTCTTGAGCCGGGCCTCCTCGATGATCTGGTTGGCCTTGATCGCCTCGGTCAGGGCCATGGGCTCGATCTCGATGATCTTTTCCCGCAGGCTTTCGGCCTTGGCGAAGTTCTTCTGCTGCGCGTACCTGGTGATGAGAAAGAGGAGGGACTTGATCGCCGCGTCGTGGTTGCCGGCGCGGATGTACTTCTGAACCAGTTCTTCCTGCTTGACGAGATCTTCCATTTCCGTTCCTCTGTTATGAATCATTTGCCGATGCAGCTGGTTGATGTCCATTCTATAGCTTTTCCCCGGTGGATGACAAAATTTTTATCTGGGTCCCGGCCGTTGTCTCCGGCAACCGCTTGCATATTCGGGCAAAAATCAATATCAAGCAACAAGCGTGCCGGGAAACTGTGCGGAATTACGCCTTTCTCCGGGGGAAAAACGCCTTTTCCGGCCTCCGGGTGACGAAAAACGACAGGGAGGCGGAAGTGATACGACAAAAAACGGCAATTATGATGGCCTCGTAAAAACGAGGACATCATGCGCCGCAGGACGCGGCGCCGAAATTACGCCGTTTGAAAAACGGCGTAATTTCGTGAGGAAAGCCGAAGCTACGCTTTGGCTTTCCGTCGAGTAAAAACGGCAGGATGCCGTTTTTACGAGTCCATCGATAGGGAAAAGGAGAAAAACATGGCTGAACAGGCGGAAAAGGTCATCTGCTCTATGGTCCGGGTGGGCAAGCGTCACCAGGGCCGCACCGTGCTCGAGAACATCTCGCTCTCCTACTTCTACGGGGCCAAGATCGGCGTGCTCGGCTTGAACGGCAGCGGCAAGTCCACCCTGCTTTCGATCATGGCCGGGGTGGAGAAGGATTTCGACGGCGAGGTCCATATGTCGCCGGGATACACCCTGGGCTACCTCGAGCAGGAGCCGCGGCTGGACCCGGAGAAGACCGTGCGCGAGGTGGTGGAGGAAGGCGTGGCCGGGGTGGTGGAGCTGGTGCGGCGTTTCAACGAGATAAACGAGCGTTTCGCCGAGCCCATGGACGACGCGGCCATGGAGAGGCTCATCGCCGAGCAGGCCGAGGTCCAGGAGAAGCTCGACGCCGTGGGCGGCTGGGACCTCGATTCCCGCCTCGACATGGCCATGGACGCCCTGCGCTGCCCTCCGCCTGATACAAAGATCGGGGTTCTCTCCGGCGGGGAAAGGAGGCGGGTGGCCCTCTGCCGCCTGCTTTTGCAGGAGCCGGACATCCTCCTGCTCGACGAGCCCACCAACCATCTCGACGCCGAGACCGTGGCCTGGCTCGAGCAGCATTTGCAGCGCTACGCCGGCACGGTCATCGCCGTCACCCACGACCGCTATTTCCTCGACAACGTGGCCGGCTGGATCCTCGAGCTGGACCGGGGCCGCGGCATCCCCTGGAAGGGCAACTACTCCTCCTGGCTCGAGCAGAAGGAAAAACGCCTTGCCCTCGAGGAAAAACGGGAGGAGGCCCGCAGGCGCACCCTGGCCCGGGAGCTCGAGTGGATCCGCATGGCCCCCAAGGGCCGCCACGCCAAGGCCAAGGCCAGGATCAACGCCTACGAAAAACTCCTCGAGCAGGACACGGGCGAGAAACTGCGCGAGATGCAGATATTCATCCCCCCCGGCCCCAGGCTCGGCAAGCTGGTCATCGAGGCCGACCGCGTGACCAAGGCCTACGGCGGCAAGGTGCTCTTCGAGAATCTCTCCTTTTCGCTTCCCGCGGGCGGCATCGTCGGCGTGGTCGGCCCCAACGGCGCGGGCAAGACCACCCTCTTCCGCCTGATAACCGGCCGGGAGGCCCCGGACAGCGGTTCCTTCAGGGTGGGCGACACGGTCAGGCTCGCCTACGTGGACCAGACCAGGGAGTCCCTCGATCCGGAAAAGACGGTGTGGGAGGTGATAAGCGGCGGCGAGGAGACCATCCGCCTCGGCAACCGGGAGGTGAACTCCCGCGCCTACGTGGCCCGGTTCAACTTCAGCGGCGCCGAGCAGCAGAAAAAGGTGGGAACCCTGTCCGGCGGCCAGCAGAACCGGGTCCATCTGGCCTGCATGCTCAAGGAGGGCGCCAACGTCATCCTCCTCGACGAGCCCACCAACGACCTCGACGTCAACACCCTGAGGGCGCTCGAGGAAGGGCTCGAGAACTTCGGCGGCTGCGCCGTGGTCATCAGCCACGACCGCTGGTTCCTCGACCGCATCGCCACCCACATCCTCGCCTTTGAGGGCGACAGCCAGGTGGTCTGGTTCGACGGCAACTACTCCGAGTATGCCGAGGACTACCGCAAACGCCACGGCCGCGACGCCGACCAGCCCCACCGGATAAAGTACCGCCGGCTTTCCCGCTGAAACGGCAAGAAAGGCACAAGCAAGGTTCCGGCCTTCGGCTGCGGCCTTTGCATGGCGTCCCCCTGACCACTACCCCCCTGCCCCAAACGCTCACGGTTTCATGTTGGCTATTTGTAAGGGTAATTTTTTACCGGTGAAAGAAAATTTCACCCGGTGTTCAGGGCGGCGGGGTCAGGGGTGTTTCAGCCGTTCGGCGATGGGATAGAGGTTGCGGAAGGTGTTGAGCGGCACCTTTGTCTGCCAGTGGCCGCTGGCCGCGGCCCAGAGGTACAGCCCCAGCATCAGCGCCAGCACGCCCGCGGGAATGAGCCAGGCCGGAATCCTTTTCCCGGCCGTCTCGGTCTCGATGCAGCCGGGGATCGGGCATTTCGCCGCGCACTGCAGGCAGCCCACGCATTCGGGCGAGGCTATCCTTCCCTTTTGGCTCACCTTTATCCCGCCGGGGCAGGCGCGGTCGCATTGGCGGCAGTTTATGCATTTTTCCTCTTTCCGCCGCACCGCCGTCGGGCTGAACATCGCCAGAAGCCCCAGCAGGGCCCCGTAGGGGCACAGGTAGCGGCACCAGAGGTTTTTTATGAAAAGGGAGCCGATGACCAGGGCCGCCATCACCGCCGCAGCCGTGGTCGAGGGGTGGAGGAAGAAAAGAAGCATGCGGGCGTCCACCGCCAGGTTGTAGGGGTTGCGGTTGAATTCCTTCAGGGCGGAAAGCGGCATTTTTATCACGATGATGTAGAAGAAAAAGGCGAGCAGCAGGTATTTCAGGCTGGTGAGAAGGTAATCGAGAAACCGGGGCGGGTTGACGGGCCGGCCCAGCCGTTCCCCCGCCTTCTGCGCGAGCCAGGAAAAAAAGCCCACCGGGCATACCCAGCCGCAGAACCCCTTGCGGAAGAGGAGGCTTGTGGCGATGGCGGCGATGAAGATGGTGAGACCGGCCGGGTGCACCGGATCCCAGCCGCCGCCCAGCAGGAAGACCTTGAGGCTGACGAGCCCGCTTATGGGAAGAAAGCCCTCCACCGCGGGCGGACGGGGATGAAACGCGGCGCTCTTGCCGCTGGCCCACAGCCAGAAGAGAAAAAAGCGGACCCCCACCCAGAGGGTGAAGAGGAAGTAGCCGCCGTGGATGGCGAGTTTGAGCCACGAGAGCTCCGGCCTGCCTTGCCGTTTTCTTTCATTGCTGGTATCCATC
>JALWTY010000166.1 GCA_026993265.1 Desulfobacterales bacterium | reverse complement strand
GGTCGAGGCCGGCGAGATCGGCGGCATCCTGGACACCATCCTCTCCCGGCTCGCCCTGTTCATGGAAAAGACCATGGCCTTGAAAAAGAAGGTCAAGGGCGCCATGACCTATCCGATAATCTGTCTCGGCATCGCCATCATCATTCTCGCGGTCATCCTCATCTGGGTCGTGCCGGTGTTCGAGAAGATGTTTCGTGACTTTGGCGCCGCCCTGCCGGCCCCAACCCAGCTTGTCGTGAACATGAGCAATTTCGTCAAGGGCAACATCATGTACATGATTTTTGTCGTCGTTGCCCTGGTCTTTCTGGTCAAGAAGATCTATGCCACCGAAAAGGGGCGGATCAAGATAGACGCCATGATGCTGAAACTCCCGGTTTTCGGCGAGCTGATCCTCAAGGTGGCGGTGGCCAAGTTCACCCGCACCCTGGGAACCATGCTCCAGAGCGGCGTGCCGATCCTCGAGGCCCTGAACGTGGTCGCCCGGACCGCGGGAAACAAGATCATCGAGATCTCCGTCTTCCGGGTGGCTGACAGCATCAGCGAAGGCCGTGCCATCGCCGAGCCCCTGGAGGAGACCGGGGTTTTTCCCACCATGGTGGTTCAGATGATAAACGTGGGCGAGTCCACCGGCGCCCTTGACGCCATGCTCAACAAGATCGCCGATTTCTACGACGAGGAGGTGGACCAGGCGGTGGAAAACCTGACTTCCATGATCGAGCCGTTCATGATGGTGTTTCTCGGCGGCATGATCGGCGGTCTGGTCGTCTCCATGTACCTGCCGATATTCCAGCTCGGCAGCGTGGTTTCCTGATTCCCCCATGACTGGAGATCCGTATTGAGCGCCATCGTCCGGGTCCACGGCAGGGAACTGTTCGATTCCCGCGGCAATCCCACCGTCGAGGTGGAGGTCGAACTCGAATGCGGCAGCCGGGGCCGGGCCATGGTGCCTTCCGGCGCTTCCACCGGCAGCCGGGAGGCCCTGGAACTGCGCGACCGGCGGCGCAGACGTTTCGGCGGCAAGGGGGTGCTGGCCGCGGTTGCCAACGTCAACGGCGCAATAGCCGACGCCGTCCGCGGCATGGAGGCCAGCCGTCAGGCGGAGATAGACAAAAGGCTCATTGAGCTTGACGGCACCAGCGGCAAAAAGCGGCTCGGCGCCAACGCCATCCTCGGGGTGTCTCTGGCTGTGGCCAGGGCCGCTGCCGCCGCCGCCGGGCTTCCCCTTTACGCCTATCTCGGCGGCGCGGGCGCGCGGGTGCTGCCTGCGCCGATGATGAACGTGCTGAACGGCGGGGCCCACGCCGACAATAATGTCGATATCCAGGAGTTCATGATCGTGCCCCACGGGGCGGACAGTTTTGCCGGGGCCATGCGCATGGGGGTGGAGACCTTCCACGCCCTGAAAAAGGTGCTGCGGAAAGCCGGCCACCGCACCGGCGTGGGCGACGAGGGCGGTTTCGCTCCCGATCTGCGCTCGAACGAGGAGGCGATGGAGCTTTTGCTCGAGGCGATTGCCGTGGCCGGATATGCGCCGGGAAAGGATATATCCATCGCTATCGACGCCGCGGCCAGCGAGTTCTACGACCGGCGCAGGCGCATCTACATCCTGAAGGCGGAATCCGAGCCGGAAAGGGACGTGGACGGAATGATCGGGTTCTACCGCGGCTGGGTGGAAAGATACCCGCTGATCTCCATCGAGGATCCCCTGGCCGAGGGCGATTGGGCCGGCTGGCATAAGCTCGTCGGGGAAATCGGAAACATGGTCCAGGTAGTGGGCGACGACATATTCGTCACCAACACCGCTCTCATCGCCCGGGGTATAGAGGAGAAAACCGCCAATTCCGTCTTGATAAAACCCAACCAGATCGGCACCCTGAGCGAGACCATCGAGGCGGTGGAGATGACCGGCCGCGCGGGTATGGCTGCGGTGGTTTCCCACCGCTCCGGCGAGACCGAGGACACCACCATCGCCGATCTGAGCGTGGCCCTGAATACCGGCCAGATAAAGGCCGGCGCGCCTTCGCGCACTGACAGGGTCGCCAAGTACAATCAGCTTTTGCGCATCGAGGAAGGGCTGGGAGGCGCGGCGGTGTTTGCCGGCGCGTCCCGTTTCGCGGTTGCGCCCGGCGGTTGACGGCCCGTTGAGCCCTGACGGACAATCGTCTTGACAAAATTCAATGATTCAGGTTTGTTAGCTGTACACGGGCGGTTTCGGGCCTGCGGAAGAACAGGAGGGGAAACGTCATGACTCTTACCAAGGCTGATCTGGTCCAGATCGTTTATGAACAGCACGAACAGCTGACCAAGGCGCAGGCGGTCCAGGCCGTGGAGGCGTTTCTCAAGATCAGCAAGGACTGTCTTGCCCTTGGCGATGATCTTCTCCTCAGCGGTTTCGGCAAGTTCAACGTCAAGGACAAGAAGGCGAGGCGGGGGCGCAATCCCCAGACCGGCGACGAACTGATCCTCGAGGCCCGCCGGGTGGTGACCTTCAAGCCTTCCGGTATCCTGAGGAATGCGATAAACAACGGCCGTTAGTTTTTTTCAGGCGCAACGGGCAGGTCAGAAGGATGGGGGCGGTTTCCGGATTGTCCGGGGCCGTCCCGTATTTTTTTGTCCGGGGCGTGGTTGCGCCCGTGATGCTCGCTTGCGCCGGGCGGGCAACCTGGCGTTGGGGCCGTGGCCGTTCGGGGAGTGGATATGGGAAAGAAATTCAGAACCGGCGAGCTTGCCGTCCTGGCCGGGGCCGACCTTCACGGCGATCCTGACCGCGAGGTTGTGTGTATGGCCCCTTTCGGCGAGGCGGACGCGGACGATATCGCCTTTGTCCTCAAGCCGGATGAATCGGCTCTGGCCGCCTCCCGGGCAGGGGCGTTGATTCTGCCCCGGTATTTTCCGGAAGTAAGGGTGCCGCAGATCGTGGCCGGAAACGTGGCCCTCGCGGCCGCGGTGATTCATAACCACATGGTGGCCCGTCCCTTTGAGGCCAGGGGGATCCACGCCACCGCGGTCATCGGGCCGGGATGCGAGATAGACGGAGAGGTCAGTATCGCGGCCGGCGCGGTGATCGGTGAAGGGGTCAGGATCGGCCCAAGGGTGACGGTCGGCGCGAACACCGTTGTCGGCGACGGCTGCGTCATCGGTTCCGACACGGTAATACACGCCAACGTCACCCTGTATGAGCGGGTCGAGATCGGTTCCCGGGTGATCGTGCACTCCGGATGTGTTCTTGGCGCCGACGGGTTTGGCTTTGTCACCGACTCTTCCGGCAACCACGTGAAAAAACCGCACGTGGGCAGGGTGGTTATCGAGGACGATGTAGAGCTCGGAGCCAACTCCTGCGTTGACCGGGCCAACCTGGGAGAGACCAGGGTCAGACGCGGGGTCAGGACCGACAATTACGTCCATATCGGTCACAACGCCGATGTGGGCGAGAACTGTCTGCTGGTGGCTCAGGTGGCCATCGGCGGCAGCGCCGTGCTCGGACGGAACTGCGTGTTCGCCGGTCAGGTCGGGGTCAAGGACCACGTCAGGGTGGGTGACCGGGTCATGGCCGGGGGCAAGACCGGGATTCACTGCGACCAGCCCGACGGCGCGGTGATAAGCGGTATGCCGGCGATACCCCACCGCCAATGGCTCAAGGCGTCGAAGGTGTTCGCACGTCTGCCGGAGATCGAGCGGGAGCTGCGCCGGCTCGGCAGTATCGTTGGCGACAGGGAAAAAGAGGGCCGGAAAACGTGAGCGCCGTGGCTCTGCGGCGGATCTGCCGGAACACACCCTGTTTCTCGGGCGGACGGCCGCAGACAGGCCCAAACGTCACGGATTCAGGGCCTTGACAGTGGAGGATATTATGGACGAGCCAAAACAGGTCTACGAGATCGCCGACATCATGGAACTTCTGCCGCACCGTTATCCCTTTGTGCTGGTGGACCGGGTTATTTCCCTTTCCCCCGGGGAGAGCATCGAGGCCTACAAAAACGTGACCATAAACGAGCCCTTTTTCCAGGGGCATTTTCCGGGAGAGCCGATCATGCCCGGGGTTCTTATTCTCGAGGGTCTGGCCCAGGCCGCGGCCATTCTCGCCTATGTGACCGACAAGGACAAGTTCGGCGGGCGGCTGGTCTATTTCGCCGGGCTCGATGCGGTCCGCTTCAGGCGCAAGGTGGTGCCGGGCGACCGGCTCGACTACCGGCTTGAGGTGTTGAAGAGAAAGGCGAAGATCTACAAGCTCGCGGGCAAGGCCTTTGTCGACGGCCAGCTTGCCAGCGAGGCGGTGCTCATGGCCACCTTTGCCTGATACCTGAATCCGTGACGGCTTCGTGGACTTTAATGAGACATCTATTGGCAACAAGATGCTTTTGGGCGAAAGCTGCCTCGGCGGAAATTTCACCACGCCGCCCTTCGGGGCGTCCGATAGCGGGCCATCTGCTTAACAGGAGACAGGACACAGGAGACAGGAGACAGTCGATGGATGCGGCCTGCGGCCACGGTTGCTTGCATGGCTCACCTTCATATCCCCTTGTATCTTAACCACAGCACAAAGTAATGCCGTAGACGACCGTATGGCCAGTGCTCCGGCAGCTTTGATAAAGCCTTAATTTTTTCCAGAAGGAGAAAAGATGATATATATCGTTGAGTCGAA
>JALWTY010000165.1 GCA_026993265.1 Desulfobacterales bacterium | reverse complement strand
CGAGTTCCGCGGCCGCGGTGCCGGGCCGGGGCGAGTACTTGAAGGAATAGGCGGAATGGAAACGGACCTCTTCGATCAGGTCCATGGTGTCCTGGAAATCCTCCTCTGTCTCGCCCGGGAAACCGACGATGATGTCGGTGGTGATGGCGATGCCGGGGCAGGCATCCCGCAGCCCGGCCACGAGTTCCAGGTAACGTTCCCGGCCGTACTTGCGGTTCATCCGGGCAAGCACCCGGTCTGAACCCGACTGCACCGGCAGGTGGAACCAGGGGCAGAGGTTCCCGAGCTCCCGGAAGCAATCCATCAGGGCAGGGGAGAGGTCCTTGGGGTTGGAGGTGGTGAAGCGCAGCCTGGCCAGGCCGGGCAGGGCCGCCACCTCCCGGAGCAGGGCCGGAAAGGCGTCTTTCTCGCCCCGGTCGAGGCCGTAGGAGTTGACGTTCTGGCCGAGCAGGGTGATCTCCCGCACCCCGGCCGCGAGCATCTCCCGGGCCTCGGCAATGATGTCTTCCCTGGGCCGGCTGGTCTCGCGGCCGCGGGTGTAGGGGACGATGCAGTAGGTGCAGAAGTTGTTGCAACCCTGCATGATGGTGAGGAAACGCGACACCGCCGGGGCAGGGGAGACGTCGCCCAGGGCCGGGATGGCGAAATCCCGGCTCTGGGCCGTGGCTACCAGGGGGCCGCGGCCGTCTTTTATCTCCTCGAGGTACTCCGGCAGCCGGTATATCTCCTGCGGGCCGATGACCAGGTCGGTCTCCGGGACCCGCTCGATTATCCTTGCGCCTTCCTGCTGGGCCACGCAGCCCGCGACCACGAGGATCAGGCCCGGCGCCTGTTTCCGCTTTCTCCGGGCCAGGCGGCCGAGCAAACTGATGGCCTTCTGCTCGGCCTTGCCGCGGATGCTGCAGGTGTTTATCACCACCAGGCCGGCCGAGTCCATGTCGCCGGTCACCTGGATCGAGGCGCGGCCGAGGAGATGGGCGATCACCTCGGAGTCGCGCTCGTTCATCTGGCAGCCGAATGTTTCGATGTAGGCGAACATTTATCAGAAAACAGAAGACAGGGGACAGAAGTCAGAATTCAAAAATCAGAAGCCGCAGCGCCGCCGCATACTGTTTCCAGGATGTCCACGAGCTCGTCCCGGCGGCCGGGGTGGTGGAAGAGGGCGACCATGTCCCGGCCGCGGCAGGCGCTCACCGTGGCCAGGTTGTCGCAGCCCTCGATCACGAACCTCAGCACCACCACCCGCTCCTCCGGCACCCGGGCGTAGAGCAGGGCCAGCTTTCCGGGCTTTGCTTCATCTTTTTCGCTCATCCTCATGAATAATGGCGTTTTTCAAACGCTGATACTTGCGTCTATGTCGCCGAGGTCATCCTTGTAACGCTCCAGGACCGGGACCACGTGGTTGTCCAAGAAATCCTCGGTCTGCAGGGCGGCCGCGCCGGTGAACTCGCTGCCGTCGCCGATCATCGCGGTCAACTCCTCCAGGGTGAAGGGGATGGCCGGGTCCGCGGCCAGGCGCTCCAGGAGGTCGTTCTCCCTGCCTTCCTGCTTGACCGCGAGCCCGGCGGCCACGGAATGTTTTTTTATTGTCTCGTGGGCCTCCTGGCGGCTGCCGCCTTTTTCCACGCAGGCCATGAGGATTTTTTCCGTGGCCATGAAGGGCAGCTCCTGGCGCAGGTGGCGGGCGATCTGCTCGGGATAGACCACCATGTCGGCGGTGATGTTGTTGAACAGCCTGAGGATGGCATCGGCCAGGAGGAAGGCCTGGGGGATGTCCATCCTGCGGATGGCGGAATCGTCCAGGGTGCGCTCGAACCACTGGTTGGCGTAGGTGGCGGCGAAATCGGCCGGCAGGTTCATAAGCTTGCGCGCAAGACCGGTCATCCGCTCGGAGCGCATGGGGTTGCGCTTGTAGGCCATGGCCGAGCTGCCCACCTGGTTTTTGGCAAAAGGCTCCTCCTGGACCTTGAGGTTGGAGAGCAGCCTGAGGTCAACCGCGAACTTGTGGGCCGTGGCCGCGATCCCGGCCAGGGTGTTGGCAACCATCAGGTCGAGCTTTCTTGTGTAGGTCTGGCCGGTTACGGGAAAAACGCCGGAAAAACCGAGTTTTGTTGCGACAAGCTCATCCAGTTTACGAACCTTGTCCATCTCGCCGTGGAACAGCTCCAGAAAGGTCGCCTGGGTGCCGACCGTGCCCTTGGCGCCGCGGGCGAGGATCTTTTTTTCCAATGCCTCGACCGCGTCCAGGTCCATGAGCAGGTCGTGGAGGTAGAGGGTGTTGCGCTTGCCCACGGTGGTCGGCTGGGCCGGCTGGTAATGGGTGTAGCCGAGGGTGGCCAGCTCCTTGTGTTTGCGGGCGAAACGCTCCAGGTTGGCGATGACGTTGACAAGGGATTTTTTTATAAAGACCAAGGCCTTTCTCTGGATTATCAGGTCGCTGTTGCAGACCACGAACTGGGAGGTCGCGCCCAGGTGGATGATGGGCTCGGCCTTGGGGCAGGCCAGGCCGTAGGCGTACACGTGGGCCATGACGTCGTGGCGGATCTCGGCCTCCTTTTTCCGCGCCGCCTCGAAGTCGATGTTTTCAATGTTGGCCCGCAGCTCCTCGACCATCTCGCGGGTGACCATCTCAAGGCCGAGCTCGTGCTGGGCCTCGGCCAGGGCCACCCAGCAGCGCCGCCAGGTGGTGAAACGGGTCTTTTCGCTGAATAGCTCCTGCATCTCCCGGCTGGTGTAACGGCTCACCAGCGGCTCAGTGTAAACGGAACGGTCCATTTTTTTTCGTTTGACTCCTTATTTCAGACAGAATCCAGAACCCGGAAGACAGATGTCAAGCAACAGAGGGCTCCCGGGAAAAAAGGGGGACTTTACCAGATTTTTTTGTTTTTTGCCCGCCCAGGCCATCGATTTCGCGCCTTCCGGGCGGCACGAACAAAACGTCGCATAATGTATATTATGTTAAATTTCATGTGAGCGGAAGCCGGGCGGGCCGCCTATGGGGTTCAATTGACTACGAGGTCATCATCAACTCACCGAATTCTGTCTTCTGGTTTCTGCCTTCTGTCTTCTGGCAGCCTTGAAGCCCGCGGCTGCCGCCTCTATCACCTGGTCCGGGACGCAGAACGCCAGCCTGAAGTAGCCGGGGCAGCCGAAACCGCGGCCTGGCACCGCCAAGATCCTCTCCTCGGCGAGCCGGGCCACGAAAGCGGCGTCGTCCGGCATGGGCGACTCCGGAAAAAGATAAAAAGCCCCTTCCGGCATTGTGAATCTGTAATCCGCGTCGGCGAGTATCTGACAGAAAAGATCCCGGCGGCGCTGGTATGCGGACACGTCCACGCTCTGGCCCTGGATTTTTTCTATAACCCTCTGCATCAGCGCAGGCGCGTTGACAAAGCCGAGGATACGGTTGGCCATGACCAGGGCCGCGGTAAAGTTTTTTTTGTCAGTCATCCGGGCGCTGACAGCGATGTGGCCGCTGCGCTCGCCCGCCAGGGACAGGTCTTTTGAATATGACGTGATTACAACGCTTTCCGGAAAAAACTTCATGACAGACGGAACCCGGACGCCATCAAAGACTATCTTGCGGTAAGGCTCGTCCGCGATGAGCAGGATATCCTTTCCGGCAAGCACCCCGGCCAGGCCGGCAAGCTCCTCCTCGCCGTACACCCTGCCGGTGGGATTGTTGGGGCTGTTTATGATCACCGCCCTGGTTCTCGCGGTGATGGCCGCCTCCACCGCGGCCGGGTCGAGACGGAAATCCGGGCCGCTCTTCACGGTCACCAGCCTGCCGCCGTGGTTCTCCACATAAAAACCATACTCGACGAAAAACGGCGATATAACAATAACTTCATCGTTCGGATTGAGAATCGCCTTTAACACGACATTGAGCCCGCCGGCCGCGCCGCAGGTCATGACGATGTCATCGGCCGCAAGCTCGCATTCCTGCTCGCGTCCCACCTGCGCGGCCACGGCCTTGCGGGTGGACAGGTATCCGTTATTGGCCATGTAGCCGTGCAGGCCCGGAGAGCTGTCTGCCGCGGCCTGCTCCAGGGCCTGCTGAAAGGCGTCGGGCGGCGCGAGATCCGGGTTGCCGAGACTGAAGTCGAATACCTGGTCTGCCCCGTACTTCTCCTTCAGTCTGGCCCCTTCCTCGAACATCTTTCTTATCCAGGAAGCGCGTTCGGCATAGGAGCGCATTTTTTGAGAGGTTTTCATGTTTTTTTTCTATCTTCTTGGTTTTTTGGTTTTTTATTGTTGTGGGCAATAAACCTCATAAGCCTTACTAGGTTTATACAGCAAAAAAATCCTCCACCACCAGTTGCCAGTCGGCCCGGCCGCGGAAGTGGTTGCGTTCCAGCCTGAAGGCGGCCCTGATGCTGTTGTGGCCGAGTTTTTTTTCCTGTTCCGCGGCATTGAAGGCGATGGCCGGCAACCGGTTGCCGTTGTTGTCCCCCACCGCGAAACGCAGGCTTGCCTGACCAACTCTTGCCATGCTTCCCGGCAAGATTCTTATGTCAGCGGCAAACACCGGCTGCGGGTTGCCTTGGCCGAAGGGCTCCAGCCGCTCGTAGGCCTCCAGGAAGCCTGGCGCGAACAGCTCGGCCATGTCCGCCTCTATTGGCCCGGTCTTCCTTTCTTCCTGCCGCGGCCACCTGTTTGCGGCAAGCCGGGACT